>JAUNTV010000090.1 GCA_030538515.1 Paracoccus sp. (in: a-proteobacteria) | reverse complement strand
TCTGGAGCTATATAAAGAGGTCATCAGCAAATATCCGACCGCCGAAATGCGGCGGAGTGAGATAGAAGCCGAAGCTGCAAAAGAGCGCACACAATGGGCAGAGGTGATCGAGATTTTTAACGACCGGTTCTTCGTGCCGTTCAAGCTGCTACCCAAAAATTTCACGGAAGTGGTGCTCGGGCAAGAGCCGATCCTCAGTGTGGGGTTTACCTTTGAGGGCAGGACGGATACCGCGTCCGTCGAGCACGCCGATCTCATGGCTACCTTGAGCACTGGCGAGAAGAAGGCGCTCTATATCCTCAACATCATTTTTGACATTCAGATGCGACGGGCGATGGGCCAGCCCACCCTTATGGTGGTCGATGATGTGGCCGACTCTTTCGATTACAAGAACAAATATGCAATCATCCAGTATCTAAATGACGTGGCCGAGGGACCTAATTTCCAGAAAATAATTCTGACCCACAACTTCGATTTTTTTCGCACCGTCAAGAGCCGCTTCGTAGGGTACAACAATTGCCTAATGGTATCGCGAGATGCGGGCGGCATCACATTGATGAAGGTAGCTGGCATTGACAATGTGTTCGTTAACGACTGGAAGGCGCACTTTTTCGATGATGTCAAAAAGCGCATCGCATCCGTGCCATTCATGCGAAACTTGATCGAGTTTACCAAAGGTGACCAAGATCCCGCATACCTTCAGCTCACTTCGCTGCTCCATTGGAAAGTGAATGCTGCTACGCTCAAAGATGCGGACTTGGATGGGATATATCAAGGTCTGTTTGGAGCAGGGAACATACCTGCTGGAGACCGCACCGGCTCTATCTTGGATGCCATCTACGCCGCCGCGAACGACTGCCTCAGTGCCCCGGCTGGCGCGAACTTCAAGAACAAGATCGTTCTTTCGATTGCTATCCGTCTCAAGGCCGAAGAGTTCATGGTTGGAAAGATCAACGATGCCGCCTTCCTCGCGGGCATACATCAAAGCCAAACACCTAAGCTTCTTGGCCGATACCGGCAGCTTGCTGGCGGTGACCCCTCGGTTAAAGTGCTTGACCGCGTGGTTCTAATGACACCGGAAAACATACAGCTAAACGCCTTCATGTATGAGCCGATTCTCGACATGTCGATGATCACTTGCGCAAACTGTACGGCGACGTATGTGCTCTCAAGTGAATGGCGTGGGGCTTTAGGATGATGGCGTTTGATTTTTCTGTGCCTTTACCGTCTGGGGAGGCAATTAATTTCAGTGTAGAGGTTGGGCAGGTATTATATGTTCTTGGAGCGAATGGCACAGGGAAATCCAGTTTACTCCAACAATTCTACTCCCGACATCAGCAACATGGCCGACGAATTTCAGCGCATCGTCAGACTTGGTTTCAATCCAATGCGCTAATCCTTTCAGCTCATGAAAAGAAAAATACAGAGACGTATATTTTAAATGATGACGCGAACCCACACTCGCGCTGGAAGGATGACTATTCTGCACAGAGAGCGAGCGTCGCAATATATGACCTCATCGACGCTGAAAATGTAAGGGCGCGTTCAATCGCGGGAGCTGTAGACGGCCAGGATATGAATCTTGCAGTGGCGTTGTCCAAGAAAGACGCCCCCATCAAGATCATAAATCAGCTTCTCCGCCTCTCGAATACCCCCGTGGAGATATCTGTTCAAGAATCCGAACAGGTCATGGCATCACGTAACGGGGGAGAGAAATATAGTATATCCGAACTCTCAGATGGGGAGCGAAACGCGCTTCTGATCGCAGCAAACGTCCTTACGTGCAAGCCGGGATCAATCCTATTCATTGATGAACCGGAGCGGCACCTGCATCGGTCAATCATATCACCGTTGCTAACACTACTTTTCTCAAAGCGGGCAGATTGCGCGTTTGTCATCTCAACGCACGATGTGATGCTTCCTCTAGATAATCGCGAAGCTAGAACACTTCTGATCCGTGGCTGTACGTACCGGGACTCGAATGTCGTGAGCTGGGATGCCGACCTTCTGGACGCGGACGGTGAGATTGATGATCAGTTGAAGCAGGACGTTCTCGGCAACCGCCGAAAGCTGCTCTTCGTCGAAGGCACCGAAGTCAGCTTAGACCTGCCTCTCTATAGTCTGCTATTTCCTCAGGTGTCGGTAATCCCCAAGTCCACCTGCCGCGACGTTGAGCATGCAGTATCCAGCATCAGGGACGCGCACGAACTGCACTGGCTTAGAGCGTTTGGAATTGTGGATAACGACCGTCGAACGGAAGAGACAATTGCCGAACTTAAAGGAAAAGGTGTTTACGCCGTATCTGTCTTCGCTGTTGAGTCCATTTACTACAATACCTTGGTTCTTGGACGCCTTGCGGCTCGTCAAAACGAGATGACGGGGGCAGATGCGAACCAATTGCTTGAGCAGGCTAAGGTCGCGGCGATAAACGCTATTCGACCACACATTCAACGTCTCTCCGAGCGGGTGATAGAAGCGTCTGTTCGGCAGCAGTTGATGAGCAAACTGCCGAAGCGCTCTGATATCGCGGAATCGGAGCCGATTGAGATTACGATTGACGTACCAACAGTTGTTGCGGAAGAGGTCGCGCGCCTAACACAAGCATGCGACGATGGCGATCTCAGTATGATAATCGCGAAATATCCTGTGCGTGAGACGCCGGCACTTCGCGAGATCGCAATCAAGCTCGGTTTTCAAGGGAGAACCCAGTACGAAAATTCCGTGCGAAAAATGCTGATGGACGACCCCGAAGCGCTCGTCGAACTTCAGGCACTATTCGGCACTCTCAAATCTGACATTGACGCTGCATGATTCTTCGCAGAGGTTTTTGTACGAACCGCAGAGAGAATCTTTATTACTTCAAATATTTAAGTGGTATTTTTAGGTTTAGTTTTGGAGGGGTATAGCGTAGGTGTAGTTCTCCGTTTCGTCGGCTTCGGCCCGCCACATTCAGACACTGAATCCGTCCAGGGGCCCCGGTCGGGGCCTTTTTTCTTTTTGTTTCAAAGGGGTTTGGCGAAGCCATCCGACTGTCGGAGACTGGCGTTTTGGTTGAAGTCGGTCTCTGAACGCCCCGCGTCTCTTTCCACCCGCCCTTCACCAAAAACGAGACGGATTCAAAAGATGACTGATTTTCAGCCACTTGGCAGAAGCGGATTGCGCCCAGGTTGAGGCGCGTTTGACCGCTGTCGGTGCGAACGGAGACACTCGAAGGCGGCGTGGTTGTGCGGGGTGGTGCGAAGTCTTTGATGGCAAAAGAGTTTCGACCTCATAGCCTGGCGCAATGTCAAACGGGCCTTGGACAGATCGAGAGAACGACCTGATCGTCGCGGATTATTTCGCGGTGCTGGCCGACGATATCGCCGGACGGCCCTACAACAAGGCCGAGCACAATCGGGACCTTCAGGCCCGCATCGACCGCAATCGCAGTTCCATCGAGTTCGAGCACCAGAACATCAGCGCGGTGCTCAAGGGGCTCGGCGAGGACTGGATCCCGGGCTACAAGCCCGCCTGCAACTTCCAGATGACGCTGGTAGACGCTGTGGCACGTTGGCTGGCGCTGAATCCGGCATGGCTCGGCCGCCAAAGTGGTCTGCGAACCGCTGGTGGTCTATGGGAGTCCGCGCAGATCTGGATCGGTCCGCTGCCTACCATGTCGAACCAGCCGCCGCCGCAAGAGCTGGAGCAGATGCTGCACATCGCAGCCAAGTTTGACGTGGCAGGCCGGGACGAGCGCGTCCTCGCGCATGAGCGGGCAGCCCTTACGGTCGGTGGGTCGGGACGATCTGGCCCGCAAGGTGCGCTGGGTGTCGGAGCAGGGCGGCGAGGGCTATGACATCGCCAGTTTCGTCCCGGATGGCCGCTCGCGCCTGATTGAAGTCAAGACGACGAATGGCTGGGAGCGGACGCCCTTTCACATCACTCGCAACGAATTGGCCGTGGCTGAGGAGCATCGGTCGGAGTGGCGTCTGTCCCGGCTGTGGAATTTCTCACGCGAGCCGAAGGCGTTCGAACTGCATCCGCCGCTGGACGCGCATGTCTCGCTGACCGCGACGTCTTTTCAGGCGAGCTTTCATTGAGGGTCAGCCGAGCGCGCGTTCTGCCTGCTCGTGCCACGTCTCCCCCGCCAGGAAGCACAAATCGTACAGGCTGACCAGCGAGGTCTCTCGCCCGCAGGTCAGCCGCTTCAGCACCTCCGGCGCCAGATAGGCCAGCCGCAACTGACGGCTGACATGGCGTTCCGCCAACCCAACAGCCTCGGCCAGTTCCTGAATGGTGACGAACCCACCGGCCTCCATGCGCCGCCGCCAGCTCCATGCTCGGCCGATTGCGCGCAGGATGTGCGGACCTTGGGCCTGATCCTCGCTCGGGCGGTAGTCGGCGGGTGGCAAGATCTTCGGCCGCCCGTTCTTTTTGCGCACCTTCAGCGGGATCAGCACACGGATCGTGTCGTCTGGCTTGGTCATTCCGCAGCCTCCATCCTGCGCGGCGCGACCATCTCGCGGACGACGCCCGCGATGCCTTCGCGGCGAATGTCAACCTCGAGCCCAGCGGCGGTGACCGTCACGCGCCGCACCAGAAGCTGGATGATACGGGCTTGTTCGGCCGGGAAGAGTTGCGACCAGAGCGCGTTGAACTCATGCAGCGCCGCGATGGCGTCAGCTTCGAATGCCCCACCGCCGTCGCGTTTCAGGGCGGCCAGCACTTGTGTGGCGACCTCCGGCGTTTGCTGGATGCGCCGAACTTCGGTCACGACCGCGTCCTCGATCATTCCGGCGGAGAGCCGCATCGGTGCGGTCTCCTCGCCGGTCTCGCGGTTCCGGATCACGTCCATGGACACATAGTAGCGGTATAGCTCGGCCCCTTTCTTCGTGCTGGTCGGCGTCATGGCGGCGCCATTTTCGCTGAAGATCATCCCTTTCAAGAGCGCGGGCGTCTGATCGACGCTGCCCCGCAGATCGATACCGAACTGGCGACACTGACCCCGCCGCCCTGGACGGGGCGCGTGGGCTGGGTGCCTGACACATCAGGGCTGGCCCCGCCCGCCCCGAAATGGGTGTCGGTCAAGACCGGGATGGCCGGTTACAGCGATTTCATGGAGGAATTTCTGGGCGCCCGGAACGCGCAGAGAAGCGTGGTCTATCAACTCCGGCCCGGATCGGGGTCGGTGGCCACGATCAGCTATCAGATCGAACACCGCCTGTAAGGCGCGTCCACCTGGACGATTGTCCATATCCCCGCTGGCAATGGCGGCGGCAACCTGACCGGCTATGCACTCGGCGCCAGCGTCCAGATCCGGGCGGCGGCGATTTCGGGCGCGGGCACGCGGGGGCCTTATGGGCCGACGGTGAATGTGGCGATCGGCGAAAGCGATGCGCCAATTCCCGACCAGCTCAGCGTCGATAATGTCGAGGTTACGGTGGTTCCGGGTGGGGTCAGGATTGATTGTGCCGTGGCGATCGGCAGCTCGGCTACGCATGTGCAGCTTTATCACTCGACAACAACCACCCTCAATCCGGCCAGCAACAAGAGCGGCGGGCGCGTTGCGGTCGATGCCGGGCGTCCGATCACGCTTTACGCGGGCGATATCACCCGTCGCAATCTTTTGACCGACGGCACGTTTGACAGCGCCTCGGGGTGGACAATGGACCCCGGCTGGTCGGTCACGGTTGGTCGGGCGCAGCATGTTAGCGGCGATGCTGGGCGGATCGGCCGCATGATGAGCCTGGCCACTGCCACGACCTATCGGCTCAGCTGGTCGATGCTGTCAGGCGGCGGGTTCCATGTCAGCAACCGGGCGCGGGCCGAACTGACCGGCGGGCTCAGCACTGCCGCTGGCCCGTGGCGCAGTGCCTCTGGCCGCTACACCGAGCGCCTGATCGCGTCCGGCAGCCCGAACGCCCTGGCCATCTACGCTGAGAGCAGCTTTGCAGGCAGCGTCGACGACATCAGCATCTACGCCGAAACCGCTGGCTGCCTGCCGGTCGGGACCAATTACTTCTGGATCGAACCCATCAATGCCGACGGCCAGCCCGGCCCGATGATCGGTCCCTTCAGCGCCACCATAGAATAGTGAGGATGTGATGACCGGACTGCGTTCCAATGATTTGCCCACGACCAGGCTGGCTGACAGCGCTTTGGTCAATTATCAGGGTTCCACCCGAAAAATCTCGATCACCGATCTCGGATCGTTGGTTGGCAATGGCGGCAGCGGGCCGGGCTCGTCTTTGGCGGCCGAGGTCAATGACCGGATCGCCGCAACCCGCGACACCGGGGTTTTGCCATTGACCGGCTATGGAGGAACGGCTGACGCGATCACCGCCGATCTGACCGCTGCATCCGGTGTGACCGCGCTGTCCGGCACCACGACGGTCGAGCTGATCCCAGCTGCCACCAACACCGGGCCTGTCACCCTTAACGTCGCGGGGGCAGGCACCTGGCCCATTCAGAAGCGGACCGGCGCGGGTCTGGTGGCGGGTGATCTGAAGGCTGGGGCCACCTATCTGCTGCGCCGCCGTTCGAGTGCCTGGCGGATTGTCGGGGTGGTTGACAGCGACGTCGACGCGAAGGTGGCAATTGAAGCAACGGCGCGCAGTAACGTCATCCGTGATACCGGGCTGCTCGCCTTGATCGATACCACCGGGACGGCAAGCGCCATCACGGCTGATCTGGCCCCGTCCTCGGGCGTCACGGCAGTGTCGGCCACGTCAACCGTCATCCTGATCCCGGCTTCGAGCAATGCCGGTGCGGTGACGCTAAACGTCGCGGGTGCCGGCGCATGGCCGATCCAGCGGCGCGACGGGGCAGCCCTTGTCGCGGGCGATCTCAAGGCCGGCCAATCCTGCCTGCTGCGCCGCAATGGCAATGCCTGGCGCATGCTCGGGCCCGCCTCCAGCGAGGGCGCAGAGCAGGTCGTGGCCGAGGCCACCCTGCGCGCCGCCGAGGATGCCAGGCGCATCGTCGGCGCGGGCTCCTTTGGCGATGGGACCTTGTTGGCCTTTACCAGCCAGAAGGACGGGTCGGTGATCATCGGTGTCGATCAGATCGGCACCCGCATCCGGGGCAGTCTCGGCGGTGAGGAAATCGTCACTGTCCCCGACCTCTATGCCGAGGCCGAAGATCTGCGCGCTGAAGCACATCTGGCCCACAGCCGCCTTGAAGCGGATGTTCAGGCGCGCGGCCGGACTGTTCTGGGCGGGCGGCTTGAGCCGGATTACATCTGGGCGCTGACCACGAAGTTCGACGGATCGGTCATCATGGGGCTGCGCGCCGATGGACGGCTGGTCCATGACCGGCGGGTTCCGGGCCATGATGCCTTTGCCATGGACGGCACCGGCTATGTGATTGCGCCAGACGACAGCCATAAAAGGTTCAGCTATGGCGACCCAGACAATCCGGTCAACCTGTCGGATCTGGCGGTCGATGACGCCCGCATCGAAGAAAACTCGGTCCGGGTGATTTCCAGGCGGCGCGCGCTTTGGCGCAAGACCGGCGCGAACGCGACGCCCTATCTGATCGCCGGGGCCGATACGCCGCTGATCACCCGGCTGCCCGTGATGTCGGCGCCCTTCGTCAATGCCGGGATTTCGAAACTCTATGCGATCATCAATTACGGCCAGTCCTTCGCCAGCTTCTCCATGCCGACGCTGACGCTTGATCCGGTGGCGCCCGGCAAGGCGCTGATGTTCAGTCTGGCGCGGAACGCGCCCAAACTGGCGACATGGGGGCTGACCGTCCCCACGGGCTGGGACTGGGCTGTCGGCCCGGCAGAATTCGATCGCGATATTTCGGCGATCGGCGATCTCTGTTCGCGCGCGGGTGAAACACCCAGCCCCGGCATGGCCGCCCATTTGCTGCGCTCACCGCAATCGGTGCCGGCCGATGCCGCGCTGTTCATGATCAACCTCGCCAATGGCGGCGTCGATCACAAGAACCTCGTCTGGCCCGTCAACCAGAACCTGACGCCCGCCGATCCCTCGGACCCGGCGACGGTGTCGCAATGGACCGGGTATCGGTTCGAACAGATCATCCGTGCCTTAAAGGTGCTGCGCTATCAGTGCAGCCTGCATGGGCTGGAACTGGAGGTGCGGGCCATCACCTATATGCATGGCGAAGCGGATGTCGCGCTCGGCTGGCAGTATCAGGACTATCTTGAGCATTCGCAGCGCGGCTTTACCGCCCGCATCGCCTGCATCACCGGTCAGACATATGAGGTGCCGGTGATCTGCGATCAGGCGGATTGGCGCAAGGCGCCCTCGCTGCCCGGCGCGACCTCATGGGCGCAGCTGAAAGCGGGGCTGGACAACCCCGGCAAGATCGCCTGTGCAGGGCCTCACTACTGGATCCCGCGCCTTGACAGCGAAGGGTCCAGTGACGGTTTGCATCCGACCGCTGCCGGCCGCCGGGCGCCTGGCCATAACTATGGGCGGGCGATGAACGCACTCTGGGCGTCGGGTGGTTATCTGCCGCTGCATGTCTCGGCGGCGGTTCGGTCGGGAACAACGGTCGAACTGACCTTCGCGGGCAATAACGGGCCGCTGGTGATCGACACGACCGCTGTCACGCCCGCGCCCGACGGCCATCACGGGATCACCTGGCATCAGGTGGGCGGCAACAGCCCCAACGTCATCGAGGCCGCGATTACCGGGGCCAATACGATGCGCGTTACGCTCGATACCGCGCCGGCAGGTTACAGCCGCTCTGCAATCCATGTGGCGTCCAATGTCGGCGACCGCGACGTGTCGGACCCGCTGTTCGCCCATTACGGGCCGGTCAACGGTCCCCGCTCGAACATCCGCGACAGCGCGCCAACCCTGGGCCATGGCGCAGAGCCGCTTTACAACTGGGCCTGCCATCAAGAAATCAACCTCGCATAAGGAAACACGATATGCTGGTCATCCCCATCCCCGGCACCGAAAAGCTGACCATCCCCGGTGCCCCGAAAATCATCGTGCAGGATTACGAGGCCAGGCTGGCCGGTCTGCGCAACCTGTCCTTCGTCATCGATCCGGCGACCATGACGCCCGCGGCGGGCGGCAAGGATCGGGTGTCCTGCCAGCCCTACAGCCTGCCGAACAGTGCCAGCGTGGTGGCGTCCAGTCCGGGTCTGAACAACCGGCCCGGCCTGGTGATCGGTGCCGGTGGGCGGGTGCTGCTCGGCTCGGGTCAGCAAAGGGCCTCGCAGACCGTCATGCTGGCGGTCAATATCGGCAGTTACAACAACAGGGCGCTGATCTTTCAGACCCCGGCGCAGATCAGTGCTGATGCGACGGGGGCCACGCTGAGCACCGTGACCGGCGGCGGCGAGAACCGCGCGACGGGCTGGGTTCCCGATCTGAACACGGTCCTGATCATGGCCGCATCGA
>JAUNTV010000089.1 GCA_030538515.1 Paracoccus sp. (in: a-proteobacteria) | reverse complement strand
GACCGGGGCCAGCCCCGGACCCCGAGGTATTTGGCGCACTGATGAGGGGGCATGCGCGCATGGGTTCAGCCGGGTCACGGTGCGGCAAGGAAAACGGCGGTCTTCGGGACCCTCGCACGTGGCGTGAGGGTGTATTGTCAGATCGCCGGAAGCTTTTCAAAATCAATGTGTAGCGCCATCGCTGAAGGGTGTTGCCAGCTCTCCTGCGGGTTCAAGACCCATGGCGGGCGGGTCGAGGCACCACCGGATCAACACATATGACACCCGCAACCGCGCCTTGTTCAGCGAAAAAGGCGTCCGTCTTAACGGGATCGAAAGCTTCTGGCGTTATGCAAAGCGCTGTTGCCAGACGTTCAACGCGCCGCGAAATGCCAGCTTTCCGGCCTTCCTGAAGGAACCCGAATCTGCTTCAATAAACGGGAGAGACCCTTGCCCCAATACTCATTGCCGGGCTTTCAACGACAGAGGCGGGTTATGGGCCCGGATAAAGGCCCCGGGGGATGCAGCGTGCCGTCATGAGTGTTTTTACAAAGAAGCAGCGACCGGCCCGATATGCCACCCGGGCCGAGGGCCTGTGCCGCCTGTCGGGCGGAGAGATTGCGGCGGGGGTGTTGATGGTGCTGATCCTCGGCACGCTGGTGATGGTGGCCAGCCATGCCGGGGGGCTTTCCGCGCTTGGGCCATGGGACCGTCGCGCGGTCTGGTTCACGATCTGGCAGGCGGCGATCTCGGCCATGCTGTCGACGGTGCTGGCGGTGCCGGTGGCGCGGGCTCTGGCGCGTCGCCGGTTCCGGGGGCGCGGCCTGCTGATCACGCTGCTTGGCGCGCCCTTCATCCTGCCGGTGATCGTGGCGGTCATGGGGCTGATCGCCGTCTTCGGGCGCAGCGGGATGGTGAATGCGGCGCTGGCAGGCATCGGCATCCAGCCGGTCAGCATCTATGGCTGGCAGGGCGTGATCCTTGCGCATGTGTTCTTCAACCTGCCGCTGTCGGTGCGCATGATCCTGCATGGCTGGCAGGCGATCCCGGCAGAGCGGCTGCGGCTTGCGGCCTCGCTTGATTTTGCCCCCCGCGACATCGCCCGCCATCTGGAGCGCCCGATGCTGCGCGAGGTCTTGCCGGGCGCCTGGCTGGCGGTGTTTCTGGTCTGCCTGACCAGTTTCGCGGTCGCGCTGGCGCTTGGCGGGGGCCCGCGCGCAACCACGATCGAACTGGCCATCTATCAGGCCTTCCGCTTCGATTTCGACATGGGCAAGGCCGCGACGCTGGCGCTTGTTCAGGTCGCGCTTTGCACAACCGCGCTTGCCCTTGCCGGGCGCGTCAGCAGGCCCGCGGGCTTTGGCGCGGGGCTGGACCGGGCCACCCCCCTGCCCGCCCCCGGCGGCTGGCGGGCGGTTGCGGATGGATGCGCCATCGCGCTGACTGCGGCCTTCCTTCTGGTGCCGATCAGCGCCGTGATCTGGCAGGGTGCGCCGGGCATTCCCGGGCTGCCCCTGCCCGTCTGGGAGGCGGCGGGGCGTTCGGTCATCATGGCGCTGATTTCGGCCTTTGCGGCCATGGCGCTGGCGCTGGCGCTTGCCACGGCGGTCGCGCGCGGGCTGGCCTGGGTGGAATATGGGGGGATGCTGCCGCTTGTCGCCTCGCCACTGGTGCTGGGGACGGGGCTGTTTCTGGCGCTGAGGGGCCATGTCCAGCCGACCACGCTGGCCCTTCCGGTGACGGTAGCGATCAATGCGATCATGGCGCTGCCCTTCGCGCTGCGCATCCTGATCCCCGCCGCGCGCAGCCTTCAGGCCGATTACGGCAGGCTCGCGGCCTCGCTCGGGATGGGGGGGATCAGTCGGTTGCGGCTGCTGACGCTGCCGCGCCTTGCCCGCCCGCTTGGCTTTGCCGGGGGGCTGGCCGCCGCGCTGGCGATGGGGGATCTGGGCGTGATCACGCTGTTCGCCGACAGCCGTAACCCGACCTTGCCGCTGAGGCTTTACCAGTTCATGAACAGTTACCGCATGGGCGATGCGGCGGCGGTGGCGGTGCTGCTCATGGCGATCAGCTTCGCGCTGTTCTGGCTGTTCGACCGGGGAGGACGTATGCGTGCTGCGATTTGACAAGGCCGTGGCGGAACAGGGCGCGTTCCGGCTGAGCGCCGATTTCAGCATCGAAAGCGGTGCGCGGGTGGCGGTGATCGGGCCATCGGGATCAGGGAAATCGACGCTTCTGGGCATGGTGGCGGGCTTCGGGGCGCTGAGCGGGGGGCGCATTCTTTGGCAAGGGCGCGATCTGGCCGGCACGGCACCCGGCGCGCGGCCCGTCTCGATTCTTTTTCAGGACCAGAACCTGTTTCCCCATCTCAGCGTGGCCCAGAACGTCGGGCTTGGCCTGCGCGCGGATCTGAGGCTCAGCGCCGCTCAGAAGGCCGCCGTGGCCGCCGCCTTGCAGCAGGTCGGGCTTCAGGATATGGGCGCGCGCCTGCCTGCCGCGCTGTCGGGCGGGCAGCAAAGCCGCGTGGCACTGGCGCGGGTGGCGCTGCGCGCGCGCCCGATCCTGCTTCTGGACGAGGCCTTCGCGGCCCTTGGCCCCGCACTCAAGGCCGAGATGCTGGACCTGCTGGCGCGGATCGCCACGGAAAACGGCGCGACCGTGCTGATGGTCACGCATGACCCCGCCGATGCCCGCGCCTTCGCGCCCCGGACCGTCACGGTGATCGACGGAATCGCCCGCGCGCCGCAGCCGACCGGCCCGCTTCTGGACGCGCCGCCCCCCGAACTGGCGGCCTATCTGGGCTGATCGACGGCGCGGATCAGCTTGCGCTCGAACACGCGCAGCACCTGCGCCAGATCATGGCCGCGTTTCAGGATGCGCCCGTCCATGGCGATCACCCCATATTGCCCCTGCGCCTGACGCAGCTTCGGGCGCTTCTCGATGCGGTAGATCGGCGTCTCGGCGGTGTGGCGGAAGATCGAGAAGATCGCCACCTCACCCAGAAAGGCCATGGCGTAATCGCGCCACTCCCCGGCGGCGACCATGCGCCCGTAGATGGACAGGATCACGGCAAGCTCGGCGCGGTGGAAGGCGACGCGATCAGGCTGGGGCAGGAACGGCTGCATGGGCTTGTGCATGACGGAATGGTGACAGCCCGCCGCCCGGTGTCAACCGGGAAAAGCCGGGCTGCCCCCGATGCACCGATCAGAAGCAGGAAATCCCGGTGATGACCCCCCTGGCGTCATGTTCGATGTTCAGCCGGTCAGGCCTGTAATCCGATGTCACCGCCATATCGGGACCGATCACGCGCACCTGCTGCGGCATCGCCGATATGTTCAGCACCCGGATGTCCTGCCCGACCAGCCCCTGATAGCGCGATGCCTTGCAGGCATCCGAGGCCGGCGCCGCCGCATCGGGCAAAGGCGCGGGCGGAACCGGCGCGCAGGCCGCAAGAAGCACCGGCAGCGCCAGCAACAGGGCCGGGCGCGCCATCAGCCGCAATCCACCTGGGAAATATTGCCCGAGGCATCCAGCCGGAAGACGATCCGGTTCGGGTCGTAGTTCTGCGGCTCGATCCCGCGATATTCGACCAGACGATAGGCGCGGTCGATACCCAGCGTCGGCACGACGCTGCCCGGCTGGCCGATATAGCCATTATAGCGCGCGGCATTGCACAGATCGGGCTTGCGCTCGGTCAGTGAACTGCTTTGCGGCAGCGGCAGCGGCTCGATCCCCGGTGGCTGCACGGGGGCATTCGGAACCCTGCCGCCAAACGGGTTGCCCATATTGAAATCGCCCAAACAGCCGGCAAGGGCAAAGGTCATGAAAAGCGGAAGAAGGAAATGGCGCGTCATGGTCATCCTGTCGATCTGTCCCTTATGGTTCATCCCGTTCCGCCGCGGATGCGCAAACGGTCCTTGCGACGAACTATACGCAGCCCCGGCGCGACTGTTAAGCCCAAGGGAGGGCTTCCCCGTTCAATTCGGCATGCGGCCCCCGCGCGGCCAGCCCGAATTTCGTTGCGATTTTCAGCGCCAGAGCCGAAGCTTTGCCTATGAAACAGGCAAACGGAGACGATCCATGTCGACCACGCACCCTTCCTTCCGCGACTCAGTCGATCGGATGTTCACGCATGCGGCATCGCTGATGAAGCTGCCTCCGGGGCTTGAGGAAAAGATCCGGGTCTGCAACTCGACCTATACGGTGCGCTTCGGGGTCCGGCTGCGTGGTGCGATCCATACCTTCACCGGCTACCGATCCGTCCATTCCGAACATATGGAGCCGGTGAAAGGCGGCATCCGTTACGCCATGTCGGTCAATCAGGACGAGGTCGAGGCGCTGGCGGCGCTGATGACCTATAAATGCGCCCTGGTCGAGGTGCCGTTCGGCGGATCAAAGGGCGGCTTGCGCATCAACCCGCGTGACTGGGACGAAGACGAGCTGGAGCGTATCACCCGCCGCTTCACTTACGAATTGTCGCGCCGCTCGCTGATCTCGCCCTCGCAGAACGTGCCCGCCCCGGATATGGGCACGGGCGAGCGTGAAATGGCCTGGATGGCAGATGCCTATAAGCGGCTGCACCCCGATGACATCAACGCCAAGGCCTGCGTGACCGGCAAGCCCGTGACCATCGGCGGCATTCTTGGCCGGGTCGAGGCGACCGGGCGCGGCGTGCAATACGCCATCCGCGAATTCTTCCGCCACCCCGAGGCGCTGAAACGCAGCGGGATCGAAGGCGGGCTTTCCGGCAAACGCATCGTCGTGCAGGGCCTGGGCAATGTGGGCTATCACGCCGCCAAGTTCCTACAGGAAGAAGACGGCTGCGCCATCGTCACCGTGGTCGAATATAACGGCACCGTCCACAACCCCGACGGGCTGGATATCGAGGCGCTGAAAACCCATATCCGCGAGACTGGCGGGGTCGAGAACTTCCCCGGTGCCAGCTTCCGCCCCGCCGGGCTGGAAGGGCTGGAAGACGAATGCGACATCCTGATCCCCGCTGCGGTGGAAGGCGTCATCACCCGCGACAATGCCGCGCGCATCAAGGCCAAGCTGGTGATCGAGGCCGCGAACGGCCCGACCACGGCCGAGGGCGATGCGATCCTGAAAAGCCGTGGCGTGGTCATCATCCCCGATATGTATGCCAATGCGGGCGGTGTGACGGTCAGCTATTTCGAATGGGTCAAGAACCTCAGCCAGATCAGCCTTGGCCGGCTGGAGCGCCGCCATGAAGAGGCCCGCAACCGGCTTCTGGTGGCGGAGATCGAGCGGCTCTCGGCGGATTCGGGGGTGAAATGGACGCTCTCGGACGGGTTCAAATCGGCCTATCTGCATGGCGCGGACGAGTTGGAGCTGGTGCGCTCGGGCCTCGATGACACGATGCGGGAAAGCTACATGAAGATGCAGGAGGTCTGGTTCGCGGACCCCCGCGTCGATGATCTGCGCACGGCGGCCTATGTGGTGGCGATCCGACGGATCGGGAATGTCTATGGCTCTCTGGGGCTGTAAACCAGCCTTCGATGGTCACGGGCCGGCCGCGCAATTCGCGGCCGGGTTTTTTCATGGCAGTTCCAGTTCGGCACGGCGCGCGGTGATGTGATCGGCAAGCGCATCGGCCACCGCGCTGACCCGGCGCGATGCGGCAAGATCGGCATGCGTGACCAACAGGACCGGGCGCGCCATCGCCGCCCCACCCGGCAGACGGTCCGCCAGCAGCCGAAGCCCTGCGGCACGTGCCATGAAATGCGGCAGCACGCCCCGCCCGATACCCGCCGCCACCGCCGCCACCTGCCCATATAATGTATTGACCGCATAGCACGGCGCGTCATCGGCACCAAAGGCGCGCGACCAGTCCCGCAGCACCGTCAGGCTGGCCGCATCGGGCCAGACCACATGGCGCGCGGACGGCGCGCCATCCGCCGCGCCATACAGCCCGAACCCCACCTGCGCCAATTGCCGCATCCGCAGGTTTCCGCGCTCGGGCCGGATCAGGCGCAGGGCCAGGTCGGCTTCATGGCGATGCAGGTTCACCGTCGCAGGCGCAAACCTGACCTCGACATTCAGCCCCGGATGCGCCGCCAGCAGTGGTGCCAGCGCAGGCGTGACAAGGCTTGTCACGAGTGTCTCAACCGTCGCCAACCGCACCACGCCGCTGATCCGGGTCTGGGTTCCCGCCGACTGCCGCATATCATGCAGGGCCAGTTCGACGGCCTCGGCGCGGGGCAGCAGGGCGGCACCCTGATCGGTCAGGTCATAGCCGTTCTGGTGGCGCAGGAACAGCGGCAGGCCAAGCGCATGCTCCATCCGCGCCACCCGGCGCGAGATCGTGGCCAGCCCGATGCCCAGTTCGCGCGCCGCGCCCGACAGCGTGCCCTGCCGCGCCAGCGCAAGAAACAGCCGGATATCATCCCAGTTCAAGCGATCCACAGCTTACCATTTTTGAAAATCAATTATGCGATCCTATCCATATTCTGGCGAATTTGAATAAGCCACAACCGGGCATCCAACAGATCGAGGCCCGCATGTCACAACGTCACCCTCACCTTTCCCTTTCCGCCGTTGCGCGCCCCGAGCCCATGGCCTTCACGCTCAGCCTGCTTGCCGCGATTTTCTGGGGCGCCAGTTTCGAGGCGACGCGGATCGTGCTGCATGACGTCACGCCATGGACGGCGGCGGCGATGCGTTTCGCCATCGCCTCGGTCGTGATCCTGATCTGGCTGGGGCTGAGACAAGGCTATGACCTTGGGGCATTGCGGCGCAACGCGCTGGCTTTCGCGGTGCTCGGCGTGATCGGCATCTTCGGCTTCAACGCCGCGCTGTTTCTGGGGATGCAAAGCTCCAGCCCGGTGACGGCGGCGCTTATCATGGCGACCAGCCCGCTGACCACCAATCTGGCCGAGGCCCTGATCCAGCGCCGCGCACCCACGCGCATCGCCATCATCGGCATGGTCATCGGGCTGACCGGGGTGGCGCTGACCGTGGGCGCATTTTCCGGTGCCAGCTTCTCGGGCGGTGATCTGCTGATTCTGGGCGGCAGCCTTGCATGGGTCGCCTATACGATCGGTTGCCGCCGCTGGGTGGTGGATGCGACCCCCCTGGCGGGCGCGGCCTGGACGATGCTGGCAGGCGCGCTGGCGCTGATCGCCGCCGCGCTGCTGATGGAAGCACCCGCGACCGTGCTGTCCCATGCGTCGGCGAACGCGTGGATGGCCATTCTGTGGATGGCGGTTCCCGGTTCGGTCCTTGCCTATCTGTTCTGGCAGGTCGGCATCGCGGTGCGCGGGCCGGGCGCGACCTCTGTCCTGTTCAACCTTGTGCCAGTCGCTGCCTTGATTGTGGCCATGGCCTTCGGACGGATGCCGGGGGCCACGCAGATCCTTGGCATCGCCATTGCGATCTTCGGCGTCATGCTGAGCAGCGGGCGCCTGCGCATTGGCAGAATCGGTGGCTGACCGGCCTTTCTGCCCGAACCCGCCAAAGCAAAACGCGCCCCCGAAAGGGGGCGCGTCCGGCATTTCGGAACTGGCGGATCAGTCCTTGTGATGCCCGTGCTTGACCTTCCACCACAGCCGCTTGTTCGTCAGATACAGAAGCGAGGCCAGCACGATCAGAAAGATCACCGCGACGAAACCGCTTTGCTTGCGGTCCATCATCTTCGGCTCGGCGGTCCACATCAGGAAGGCCGCGACGTCGCGCGCCATCTGATCGACCGTGGCCGGGGTGCCATCCTCATAGGTGACCAGATCGGCCGACAAGGGCGCGGGCATGGAAATCCAGCCGCCCGCGAAGGCCGGGTTGTGATAAAGCGTCGCGCCGGCCTGGGTGCGTTCCTCGCCGTCGTAGCTGACCAGCAGGGCGTGGATATATTCCGGCCCGCCGATGCCACGGAAGAACTGCGAAAGACCGGTCCCGTAGGGGCCATGGAAGCCCGCGCGCGCCTTGGCCATCAGCGACAGATCCGGCCCCATGCCATCACCCTGGGGGATGGTCGGGAAATGGTCGGTCGGCAGGCGCGGGCGGCTTTCGCCGGTTTCCGGGTCGTCGATATCCATGCGCGCGGCATAGGCGCGCACCTGATCGGCGGGAAGGCCGGGGCCACCGGCATCGCCCAGGGTGCGGATCGGCACATAGCGCAAACCGTGGCAGGCCGAGCAGACCTCGGTATAGACCTGAAGCCCGCGCTGAAGCTGGAACTGGTCATACTTCCCGAACGGCCCTTCGAAGCTGAAGGCGATATCGTCGATATGCGGCGCGGCATGGCTGTCGCCACCCTCGTCAGCCGCGTGATCTTCAGCGGGGGCGGGTTCAACAGGGGCGGGGGCCTCGGCCTCCGCTTCGACTTCCGAGGCGGCTTCGGCTTCGGCACCGGCAGCATCATCAGCCGCGCCCTCTTCGGCGGCGGCAGCGCCTGCGCCTTCCTCGGCTGCGGTTTCTTCGGCCTCTGCGCCGGCGTCGGCCTCGGCAGCGGTTTCGGCGGCTTCTGTTGCCTCGGCCTCGGCATCCGCATCGGTCGCAGCCTCATCGGCGGCTTCCGCTGCGGCGGCTTCTTCGGCCACGGGCTCTTGCGCTGCGGCTGCTTCCTCGGCCGGGGCCTCTTCCGTCGCGGCCTCGGCGGCGGGCGCGTCAGCCCGGGGCTGTTCGCCGGCCAGTTCCTCGACCGTGATGCGGCGGGCGTCCTGCCCGGCTTCTGCTGCCGGAGGGGTCGCCCCCGGCTGCACCGTTACCGTTTCCTGCGCCCAGGCCACCGCGCCGATGGAAAGCGCGGCAACGGCCGTGAGGGTCTTTGTTCTCAGGGTCATGCTTGCCTCTCCTTACGCGGCAGGATGGGTGGTTTTGGCGTAATGCGCGGCGAAATCTTCCTCGATCGTCGCGGGCATCGGGTCGGGCTTCTCGATCACGCCCAGCAGCGGCAGGATCACCAGGAAATAGGCGAACCAATAGGCTGCACCGACAAGCGCGATATAGGGGTAGATGCCTTCAGCCGGCATGGCACCCGCCCACATCAGCACCACGAAATCGATGCAAAGCAGCCAGTACCACCATTTGAACATCGGGCGGAACCGGCCCGAACGCACGCGCGAGGTGTCCAGCCACGGCACCAGAGCCATGACCAGAATCGCCCCGAACATGGCCACCACGCCGAAGAACTTGGCGTCGATGATCCCGAAGGAAAGCCATTCCACGATCTGAACCAGCCAGACCTCGGAATCGAAGGCGCGCAGGATCGCGTAGAAGGGCAGGAAATACCACTCCGGCACGATATGGGCGGGCGTCACCAGCGGGTTCGCCTCGATATAGTTGTCAGGGTGGCCCAGATAGTTCGGCATGAAGCCGACCACGGCGAAGAACACCACAAGGATGACCGCCAGCGCGAACAGATCCTTGATGACGAAATAGGGCCAGAAGGGCAGCGTGTCTTTCTGGGCCTCTTCCTTGGAGCCGCGGCGGACCTCGATCCCGGTGGGGTTGTTGTTGCCGGTGGTGTGGAAGGCCCAGATATGGA
>JAUNTV010000088.1:3629-9506 GCA_030538515.1 Paracoccus sp. (in: a-proteobacteria) | reverse complement strand
GGGCTGGTGCCCGGTCTCAGGGTCCGGGGTTCACCTCTCCCAGAAAGACCAGAAAATCCGCCCAGCTTTCCTGATCCGCCGTCGCCCGGTAGCGGTCGGAGCCGAAGACCGTGAAAGCATGGGGCGCGCCGGAATGGACCGTGGCCTTATAGGGGGTGCCGGCGGTTTCGAGTTCGCTCAGGAAGCCCGCGAAGGCGGCCATGTCGGGGTTCTGGTCGGCGCCGCCGTGATAGATGCGCATCGGCGCTTTGGCCTTTGCGTAATCCTGCCCTTCCGGCGTGGACAGGCCGCCGTGGAAGATGGCGTAGCCGGTGACATTCGCGGGCTGCGCGCGCGCCATTTCCAGCGCGGCCGCGCCGCCGAAGCAATATCCCGCGACCACGGGCGCGGTGATCCCGTAGGCCGCTGCCGCCTCAAGTGCTGCATCCATGCGGGCGCGCATGGCCTCGCGGTCGGCATAAAGCTTTTCGGTCTCGGCGCGGTTTTCCTCGGGCGAGGCCGGGCGGACATCCTTGCCGTAAAGATCGATGGCGAAGGCGTTATAGCCCTGTTCGGCCAGCATATCGGCACGCTGCATCTCGTAATCGGTCAGCCCGTCCCAGTCATGGATCAGAAGGACTGACCCCCTCGGGTTTTCGGCAAGGACCAGATAGCCCTCCATCTCGAAGCCGTCGGTGGAATAGGTGACGGCCTCGCCGCCCATGGCCGGGCTGGCCGCCAGAACCGCCGCTGTCAGAACATGTTTCATCGCTGCATCTCCCTGTCAGACGAGACCCAACAGATGCGGCGCGCCGGGGTTCCGCCGGCTCAGCCCTTGCGCCCGATCCTCGGTTCGGTCCCGCCGATCAGCCGGGCGATGTTCTCGCGGTGGCGCAGCATGATCAGCGCGGCCATGAAAAGCGCCGCCAGCGCCACCTGACCGCGCCCGAGGGCAAGCGCCACCAGCGGCGACAGCCCCGCCGCGACAAGCGCGGAAAGAGAGCTGATGCGCGTCAGCGCCGCCACCGCCAGCCATGTCGCGCAGGCCAGAAGCCCGACCGGCCAGGCCATGGCGATCAGCGTGCCAAGGAAGGTGGCCACACCCTTGCCGCCGCG
The DNA here is from genome assembly GCA_030538515.1 of Paracoccus sp. (in: a-proteobacteria). Lineage (GTDB taxonomy): Bacteria > Pseudomonadota > Alphaproteobacteria > Rhodobacterales > Rhodobacteraceae > Paracoccus. The sequence continues at coordinate 8,411 of JAUNTV010000088.1, read as the reverse complement.
AAACCCCAGCCAGACCGGGAAGCAATGGCCCAGAAACGCCGCCGCCCCCGCCACGATCCCCGCTGCTTCACCGGCGAAACAACGCGCCAGAAGCACCGCGATCGCGCCCTTGCCGCTGTCAAGCAGCAGCGTCGCCAGCGCCGCCCCCTTGTTGCCGGTGCGCAGCACATTGGTCGCCCCGATATTGCCCGACCCGATCTGCCTGAGATCACCCAGACCAAGCGCGCGGGTGATGACCAGCCCGAACGGGACCGAGCCGATCAGATAGCCGATGATGACCCAAAGCATGATGCTCATCCGAAAACCCTTTCGCCGCCAACCCATGTGCCGATGACGCGGCCCTGCATCCGCGCGCCGTCGAAGGGCGTGTTCTTCGATTTCGAGACAAGCGCGAAACGGTCCAGCACGAAAGGCGCATCCGCATCGAAAAGCACCAGATCCGCCGGCGCGCCCGGGGCCATGCGCCCGCCGTCCAGCCCCAGCCTGCGGGCCGGGTTCAGCGACATGGCGCGGAAAAGCTGCGCAAGGCTCAGCCCGCCCTGATGGTAAAGACGCATCGCGGCGGGCAGCAGCGTCTGCAGGCCGACCGCGCCCGGCGCTGCCTCGGCGAAGGGCAGGCGCTTGGATTCCTCGTCCTGGGGGGTGTGGAAGCTGGCGATCACGTCGATTTCGCCATCAGCGACGGCCTGAACCATGGCAAGGCGGTCATCCTCGGCGCGCAGGGGGGGCGTGAAGCGGAAGAAGGTGCGGTAATCGCCGATATCGAACTCGTTCAGCGTGAGATGATGGATCGAGACCCCCGCCGTCACATCCAGCCCCGCCCGGCGCGCGCGCGCAAGTGTCGGCAGCGCGGCCACGGTGGTGATCTGATCGGCGTGATAGCGCGCGCCGGTCATCGCCACCAGCGTCAGGTCACGCTCCAGCCCCATGCGTTCGGCCAAAGGCGAGACATCGGGCAACCCGTAAAGCGAGGCGAACTTGCCCTTCGTCGCCACCGCCCCTTTCGAAAGGTCGGGGTCTTGCGGGTGCCCCACGATCAGGGCGCCAAGACCGCGCGCGTAAGTCATGGCCCGGCCAAGCAGCTTGCTGTCCGCCAGCACGCGCACGCCATCGGTGAAGGCCACGGCACCGGCATCGCGCAGAAAGGCCATCTCGACCATTTCGCGCCCGGCCCGGCCCTTGGTCAGCGCCGCCATATGGCGCACGCGGACGGCACAATCCGCCCCGCGCTTGGCCACGAAATCAAGGCTTTCGGCGCTGTCGACGGGGGGCAGCGTATCGGGGCGCACGATCATCGTGGTCACGCCGCCCGCCGCCGCCGCCCGCCCCGCGCTGGCATAGGATTCCTTGTGACGCTCGCCCGGTTCGCCGATCTTGACGCCCCAGTCGATGATGCCCGGCGCAAGGCAGCGGCCCCGGCAGTCGATGATTTCGGCCCCTTCGGGCGGCGCGCCGTCGCGGTCCGAGATCACGCCCCCCGCGACGCTCAGCGTGCCGGGGCCGTCCTGCCCGGTTTCGGGGTCGATCAGGCGGGCATTGGTGAAATGCAGTATCATGCGGCGTTTTTCCGAATGCGTTTGAGCAGTTGATAGATCCTGGAGGCATCGGGGATGGCCTCGAATTGCGAATGATAATCGGGGCGCCGCATGCCGCGTTCCTTCCGGCTATGATAGAAGCGGATCGAGGGCGGATCACCCGAGATCCGCCGGAAGCTGCTTTCGGGCGTGATCGGCCAGAAGGCCAGCCTGCGCCGCCCCCGCCAGTCGGTCCAGGCCTTGAAGGCGCGTTTGTTGCTGAGGCTGTAGAACACCCGGCGCTGATGGTGGTAATGAACAAACTCTGGCGAAAGGCCGGTGCGGACCGCGATGGCCAGCAGCAGCAGCCCGAAAACCTTGGAAGCGATCGGCCCCAGAACAATGACCACAAGGGCAGCCACGCCAAGGATGATCCCGACGGCCAGCCGCGTGCGCCAGCCCTTCTTCATCACCAGCCTCGGTTGCGAGGGGCCTTGCCACAGGATTTCTTCATCCTCGGCCAGAATATCGTCCCATTCCGGTTGCGCGGAACCTGCGGATTTGAACACGGCCCCGCCGTATTCGGCGGCATAGGTTTCGCGTCCGGGGGCGGGGGTGACGCGTTTCACGGGTCTGCCTCGGGGGCGGCGCGGGCCTGAATGTCGCGGATCATCTGCATCACCTGTTCGGCGTCGGGAATATAGCGAAAGCCGGGGCGGGTGCCGGCGCGCCCGAGTTCTGGCCCGAACAGGATCGAGGGCGGCTTGTCCGGCCAGAGCTCGACCATCATGGATGCGTCAAGCGGATAGCTGGCCAGCTGGCGCGGCTTCTTCGGGGGCTGGGTTGCGATGATCGCGCGCCGGTTGGTCAGCGTATACCAGGCGGGTTCGCGCAGGCTGGGAAGCCGCGCATGCTGCCGCCTTTCCATGGCCAATGCCCCCGCAAACAGAAAGACCACCCCGAACAGGAACCAGTTGAACAGCATCAGAAAGCCCGCACTCACCAGACAGACCGTGCCGATCAGGCCCAGATGGGGGGATTGGGTATTGGTCAGGCGCGCCAGGCGGGCTTGCAGGCCAAAATCGGGCCGCCCCTGCCATAAGATCACCTCGTCCGGTTGCAGGATATGCTGCCAGCCTGCGGGCGTGATCAAAGTGTCGTCGGTGTCAGACATCGATCCCCTCGGCTGCGGCGCGCGCGCCGCGTTCGGCCCGCAGGTTGCGCGCCAGCAGGTCCATCGCGGCCATGCGCACGGCCACGCCCATCTCGACCTGATCCTGAATCACGCTGCGATTGATGTCATCGGCAATGGTGCCGTCGATTTCCACGCCCCGGTTCATCGGGCCGGGGTGCATGACGATGGCATCGGGCTTCGCGCGGGCCAGCTTTTCGGCATCCAGCCCCCAACGGTGGTAATATTCGCGCTCGGACGGGATGAAGCCGCCGTCCATGCGTTCGCGCTGAAGGCGCAGCATCATGACCACATCGGCGTCGGCCAGCCCCTCGTGCATGTCCTCATGGACCTCGCAGCCGAATTCCCCCACGCCCGAGGGCATGAGCGTCGCCGGCCCCACCAGCCGGATGCGGCTTTCCATCTTGCCAAGCAGGATCAGGTTCGAGCGCGCGACGCGGCTATGCGCGATATCGCCACAGATCGCCACCGTCAGCCGATGCAGCCGGCCCTTGGCGCGCCGGATGGTCAGCGCGTCAAGAAGCGCCTGCGTGGGATGTTCGTGGCGTCCGTCGCCCGCGTTCAGAACCGCGCAATTCACCTTTTCCGCCAGCAGGTTGACCGCGCCCGATTGCGGGTGGCGCACCACCAGCAGATCGGGATGCATGGCGTTCAGCGTCAGCGCCGTATCGATCAGGGTTTCGCCCTTCTTCACGCTGGATTGGGCGACGGCCATATTCATCACATCCGCCCCCAGCCGCTTTCCGGCCAGTTCGAAGCTGGATTGCGTGCGGGTCGAATTTTCGAAAAACAGGTTGATCTGGGTCATCCCCGCCAGCGCATCCGCGCGCTTGACGGTGCGCCGGTTCAATTCGACGTAACGTTCGGCCAGATCCAGAACAGAGGTGATCTCGGGCGGGGAAAGGGGTTCGATCCCCAGCAGGTGGCGGGCGCGGAATGTCATCGGAACCCCTTCAGCGATCATGCGCCCCTCTATCGCAAACCGGGGGCGTCCGGGCAAGGGCCGGGCTTGCCCGGCGGGCGCGGGCAGCCTAGTTTCGCGGGCATGGAATCGGGTCTCATCTGGCGCGGCGTCGAGATCGACGGCCACACGGCACTGGCGCTGCTGGAATGGCAGCAGGAGCTTGGCGTGACCGATGCCATGCTGGATGCGGCCCTGAACCGGATGGAACTGCCGCCCCCCGCCCCGGTCCCGGTTGCCGCCACCCCCGCAACCCCCGGCCCCGCCGCCCCGCTGCCGGATGGCGCGCCCGATTTGGGCGCGCTGATCGCCGAGGCGGGGCGCATCGCGGAAGCCGCACAAAGCCTTGACGCATTGGCCGAGGCGCAGGAAGCCTTCGACGGGCTGGCGCTGAAGCGCGGTGCGCGCAATTTCGTCTTTGCCGACGGCAATCCTGCGGCCCGCGTGATGATCATCGGCGAGGCCCCGGGCGAGGAAGAGGACGCGCGCGGCCTGCCCTTCGTCGGGCGCGCCGGGCAATTGCTGGATCAGATGCTGGCCGCCATCGGTATGGGGCGCACGACGCCAGATGCCATGCGCGCGGTCTATATCGGCAATGTGCTGAAATGGCGCCCCCCCGGCAACCGGCGTCCGCAACCCGATGAGATCGCGCAGTCGCTGCCCTTCCTCGGCCGCCAGGTGGCCCTTGCCGACCCGGAAATCATCCTGCTGATGGGCAATGCCGCCTGCATGGCCGCGCTGAACCGCGACGGCATCCTGCGCCTGCGCGGCACATGGACCGAGGCCTTTGGCCGCCCCGCCCTGCCGATGACGCATCCCGCCTATCTGCTGCGCAATCCCATCGCCAAGCGCGAGGCATGGGCCGATCTTCTGTCACTGGCGGATCGGCTGAAGCTTTAGACTGCGGGCCTTGACGGCGCGTATCGGGGCCGGTTCACGACGATCCTGCTCGTATTGTTTCGGGGTGCCCCGAGCTACGAAGCCGGGCCGAGGCGTCGCGGCATCGCGCGCGCGGTCGGGGCGGGTTGTTCCGGCGCGGGTTCGACATGGGGGATGACCGGCGCGGCTTCGGGCGCGGGCGCGGCAACCGGCGCAGGCGGTTCCGGCTCGGGTTC
>JAUNTV010000088.1:0-3619 GCA_030538515.1 Paracoccus sp. (in: a-proteobacteria) | reverse complement strand
GGGCTGTGGTGGCGGGGCGACCATCACAGGGACCGGTGCAGCGGGCGGCTGCGGTTCGGGTTCCGGCGCGGCAAAGCTCATCCGGCGCGAGGTCGCCGGCGGCACGGCGGCGCTTTCCGGGCGGGCGGCACCGGGCAGGCGGCGCAGGCTGCCCGCGCCCTGTTTCGCCAGCCGCTCCACTGCCTCGGTATTGCGCCGCGTATTGTGATAGACGCCGATCAGCACGATCAGCCCCGCCATCGCCCCGCCAAGCGCCAGAAGCGGCGGGCCGGCCAGTTCAAGCATGGCCATCACGCCGGCGTCACGCACCTGCCAGGCGTGCAGCGCGATACGCGCCAGCCCGGCCAGGGCCCCCAGCCACAGCAGGATTTCGACGATCTGGATCAGGCGGTAACGAATATTCGACATCATGGCGTGATCAGTACGAATACGCGCCGTAGATGCGAGTCAAATCTCCGTGCCATTCCCCGTGATATTTCGACAGAAGCTCATCGGCGGGGGCCTGCCCCGTCTCGACGCTTTCGCTGAGTGCGTTCAGGAAATGCGTCTCATCGGGGACCAGCCCGCCCGCACCGGGGCGCGCGCGCGCCTTCAGCCCGGACTGGGCGATCGCCACGGCCTCACGCGCGAGATCGTGAAGGCGGTAGCCGCCGGCCTCGCCCTGAAGGCCGTGGATGGCCGCGGCGCGGCGCAGCCCCTCGCGGGTTTCGGCATCCATGCCCTTGACCAGATCCCATGCCGCATCCAGCGCCGAAGCATCGTAAAGCAGCCCCACCCAAAGCGCGGGCAGCGCGCAAAGCCTGCGCCAGGGGCCACCATCCGCGCCGCGCATCTCGATGAATTTCTTGACGCGGGCCTCGGGGAAAACCGTGGTCATGTGATCGGCCCAGTCGGAAAGGGTGGGCACCTCTCCGGGCAGGGCGGGCAGGCGACCGGCCATGAAATCGCGGAAACTCTGGCCAAGCGCATTGATGTATTTCCCGTCTCGGTAGACAAAATACATCGGCACATCAAGGACATAATCGACCCATGCGTCATAGCCGAAGCCGTCCTCGAAGACAAAGGGCAGCATGCCCGTGCGCGCCGGATCAAGATTCTGCCAGATATGCGCGCGCCAGCTTTTATAGCCATTGGGCTTGCCATCAAGGAACGGCGAATTGGCGAAAAGCGCGGTCGCCACAGGTTGCAGCGCCAGCGAGACGCGCAGCTTCCTGACCATATCGGCTTCCGAGCCGAAATCGAGGTTCACCTGAACCGTGCAGGTCCGATACATCATCTGGGTGCCAAGCGTGCCGACGGTGCGCATATAGGGGGTCATCAGCGCATAGCGCCCCTTGGGCATCATCGGCATCTGGTCCTCGTGCCAGATCGGGGCCGCGCCAAGGCCGATGAAGCCCACGCCGATCTCATCGGCGACGGCTTTCACCTCGGCCAGATGCTGGTTCACCTCGTCACAGGTCTGGTGAATGGTCTCCAGCGCCGCGCCCGAAAGTTCCAGCTGCCCGCCAGGCTCAAGGCTGACATTCGCGCCGCCGCGTTCCAGCCCGATGATCTTGTCCTGCTCATAGACGGGTGACCAGCCGAAGCGGTGCTGCAAGCCCTCCAGCATGGCCCTGACCGAGCGGGGGCCATCATAGGGCAAGGGCAGCAGGCTGTCCTTGCAATAGCCGAATTTCTCATGCTCGGTGCCGATGCGCCACGCCTCGGGCGGCTTCTCGCCCGAGGCGATATATTCCGCAAGCTGTTCGCGCCGCTCGATCGGGCCGCCGCCCTGTTGGGGAATGGACATGTCTGGCCCTTTCTGATGCTTGCTGACTGGTGGCGCGGGGCGGGGGCTGTGTCAAGGTGGGCTTAATGCCCGTTCTGCGCGGGCGCGGTCCAGACGACACGCAGGGAGGGTGCGTTCTTTTGCGCCAGCGCCGCCGAGACCCGGCCCAGGTCAAGCCCCGGAAGCGCGGCGAAGGCACCGGCAAGCTGATCGGCGCCCCTGGATTCGACGGGGATCAAAAGGGCTTCCCCGGCGCGGGTTTTCAGCCGCCAGTGATCATGCCCGTTCAGCCTGAGCAGCCGGATTTCGGACAGCTCGCGCAGCGCCACCACGCCGCCCATGGCGCGCGCGCCGAAATAGCGGATCTCGCCCTCGACCACCTCGACCAGACCGGGGGCGGCGATGTCGCGGTGAAAGGCCAGCCTGCGCCAGCTTCCCAGAAGCCAGCCCGCGCAAAGCATGAAGCCCAGATAGCCAAGCCCTGCGAAGAACCACCCGCCCCAGGAGGCGACCCATGCCGAAAGCCCCATGCACAGGATCGCCGTCAGAAGTTCGCGGCGCGGTGCCAGCCAGCGGGCGAGTTCGGGCCGGATCAGTCCCATCGCGCCAGCGCCGCTTCGTCTGCATCCTTCGCCGCGACCCATTCGCCGGGGCCGTCGGGGCCGATCTCGCGTTTCCAGAAGGGCGCGCGGGATTTCAGGTAATCCATCAGATATTCAGCCGCCGCAAAGGCATCGGCGCGATGACGCGCGGCGGTGGCCACGGCCATGATCGGCGCGCCGACATCCAGCCGACCATAGCGATGGATCACCGCCAGATCGATCAGATTCCAGCGCGCGGCGGCACGCGCCGCAATCCCGGCCACGGCTTTTTCGGTCATGCCGGGGTAATGTTCCAGTTCCAGCGCGACCATCCGGCCGGTATCGTCGCGCACCAGCCCCGAGAAAGTCACCACCGCCCCCGCGCCCGCCCCGAACCCATCCAGAAGCAAGGCCAGATCGAAGGGGCCGGGCTGGATCAGGATGCGCATCAGCCCCCCGTCATCGGCGGAAAGAAGGCGATTTCGCGCGCATTTTCAATCGGATCTCCGAAATCGGCCAGTTCCTGGTCAAGCGCCACGCGGTAGGCCCCCTTGTCCGACAGCGCGGCGGCGTAGCGGTCGTCCCGCGCGATCAGTTCATCCACCAGTTCGGATACCGTGCGGGCCGCGGTCTCGACCGTCTCGCGCGGGATGCCGATCCGTTCGCGGACCCATGCGAAATAGATCACCTCAAGCGTCATTGCCGCCCCTTTCTCATTTCGGCCCGCGCAGGAAGGGCATGGCCTTGCGGAAGTAATCCCAGCCCGTCCATGCGGTCAGCGCCGCCGCGATCCAGATCAGGATCAGGCCAAGAAAGGTCGCAGCCGAGGACCAGCTTACCCCGCCCGGCAGCGCGACCTCGCCCACGCGCGGCGGGCGGCCATGTTCGACAAAGGCCAGCCCCGTGCCCAGAAACAGCACCGAAATCGCCACCATCTGCATGGTGGTCTTCCACTTGGCGATTTTGGTGACGGCAAGTTGGGTGGCACGATCGCCAAGCGCTTCCCGCAGGCCGGACACGAATACCTCGCGGAAGAGAATCACCGTGGCGGGCAGGATCAGCCAGGGGTTCATGCCCGAATAGCCGGTGATGACGACAAGGGCGATCACCACCATGGCCTTGTCGGCAATCGGGTCCATGGCCGCGCCGAAGCGGCTTTGCTGGTTCCAGGCGCGTGCCAGATAGCCGTCGAACCAGTCGGTGATGGCGGCCAGAAGGAACAGCGTCAGCGCCGCCCAATCCGCCCATGGCCGCTGAAAATAGAGAAACA
>JAUNTV010000087.1 GCA_030538515.1 Paracoccus sp. (in: a-proteobacteria) | reverse complement strand
GATGCTGGCCCAGCCATGTCAGCAGCCGCCCGGTCATGGCGACCTGCCAGAACCGGCCGGCACGGGTCAGCCTGTGAAAATGGTAATGCGGTTCCAGCAGACCGGCACGGGTCCATTGCGCAAGCAGCGGGTCCAGATGCCGGGCCAGCGTCACCGTCGCCTGCGGGTGAAGCGCGCTCAGCGCGGCCTCGGCGCGGGGCAGGTCCAGCAGGCCACGCTCCATCCCCGACTTGATCGCATTGCTGACCGGGGCCATGGCGGGCTGCCGCATCATCCCCCGCGTCAGGCAATTGCCCGCATTACCCCCGCGCGCCGTGAAATCGGTCAGATCGCTGGTGATGCGATAGTTGAGCCCGCTCAGAAACCCGCCCGCACCGGCCCCAAAGGGCAGGCAATCCGCCCCCGTTTTGACGGCAAGATTATAGACGTTGCGTTCGCGCAGGCTGCCCTGCCAGTGGGTGGTCGAAATCGGGGTCCAGCCAGCCTGTTCGGCCGCAGCCTCGCCCGCCGCGAAGAACTGCCCGAGCGTGGGGGCCGGGGCGGGCATCATCTTGCCCTTTTCGATTGCGGCCAGCAAAGGCGTGCCGCCGATCAGGTTCAGCGAATAGAGATCCAGCCCGTCCAGACCCAGTTGCGCGCACAGCCGCACGTCACCCGCGACATCTTCGGGCACCTGCCCCGGCAGACCATAGATCAGGTCAACCACCACCGCGCCCCGATCCAGCGCCACAAGCTGATCCAGCAGGGCGATGACCTCGGACCGCGACGCCTTGCGGCCAAGCGGTCTGCGGATCGCATCGGTAAAGCTTTGCACCCCCAGCGAAATCCGCGTGGCCCCGGCATCATAGGCCGCCAGGGCCTTGTCGCGGCCGAAGGAATGGATGCGCCCCTCCAGCGTGATTTCGCAATCCGGCGTCAGGGGCAAAAAGCGGCGGATCGCGCCGATCAGCCGCGCCAGATCGCGCCCCGAAAGCGCAGTCGGCGTGCCGCCGCCAAGATAGACGGCCTGAAGCGGCGCCCCCCCGGCCGCAGGGGTGTCAGCAAAGCCGCGCAACTGGGCGATGACCGCATCGACATAGGGCCCGCCATCCCGCGCCCGCCACGCATTCTGGTAAAAGCCGCAGAACAGACAGTGATTTTCGCAAAACGGCACATGGACATAGCCGACCGCGCGGGCCTTTCGCCGCTGGCTGTGCAGCGCGGCCCAGTTGGCGGCAAGCTGCGTTTCGGGAACCGGGACCATGCCGACAAACGGGTGAACCGCGCGCTTGCCGGGAAAGGCCGAGGCCAGCGGATCGCCCCCGGTCTCGGCGAACAGCTGTTCAACCGGGGGTGCCCCCGTCTGCGCCCCCGTCCGCGCCCCTGTCGGCGCAGGGATATGCGGGCGCATCAGGACGGATCACCGATGACCGCCTGCCCCGAACGCGCGCAATAGACCGCCGGGTCGGCATCTGGCGCGGGGGTGCAGGCTTCACCCGCCGATAAAGGCCGGATCGCGAACCCTCCGGCGCGCGGCAGTTCGACACGGTAACGATAGCGCTCATCCGTGGACAGGGCGGCATGATCGAAAGGCGTCAGCCGCAACGCCGTCGGCCCGCAGATCGCATGCAGAGGCGCCATGTCGGCCCCGGTCAGAACCTGCGTGACGACATCGCGCCGCGCTTCGCAATCATCGGGACCGTCGGTTTCGGTCAGGTTGACGCGGATGTCGCCATCCGCCGTCAGCGTCAACAGCAGCAAGGCAGTCTTTATCATGGCATTCCTCAGAAGCGCTTGGTCAGGAACAGGTTGGCCGAACGCCCGGCCCCCGGCATCTGCCCGTAGGGTTCATAGTCGCGGTCAGTCAGGTTGTTGAATTCGGCCACCAGCGACAGGCCCTTGCCGAAATTGGCCCCCGCGCGCAGGTTCAGCGTCGCATAGCCGCCCGACGATCCGATCAGGGTCGCACTGTCGTCACGCATTCTGACGCCGCTTTCCCCGCGCAGGAACAGATCGAACGTGCCGTCGATATCGCCCCGCTGCCATGATGTGCGCAGGCCGATGCGGCCCGAAACCTCGGGGCTGCCGCTGTCGGCGGTGGTAAAACCGTTGGCATAGCTCAGTTCCCGCTTCAGAAGCGCGACCGATGCGTAGGGCGTCAGTCCTGACGAGGCGAGCTGATGTTCGGCATGCAGTTCCAGCCCGCTGCTTTTCGCGCGGTTGACGTTGCGATAAGTGCCGGTGCGCCCGTCCGAGATCGTGGCGATATAGTCGCGGGCGTCGGTATGAAACAGCGTCGCGTCAATCAGCGTCGCGCCGTCATCATAGCGCGCGCCCAGTTCAAACGTAGTCGAGGTTTCGGGTTGCAGGTCGGGGTTCCCGGTCAGGGTCAGCCCGCCGCCCGTCGTGGTCAGGAACAACTGGCCCAGCGTCGGATAGATATAGCCCTGCGACAGGTTCGCCCGCAGCGCCAGCCGCTCGGACGGGGTATAGACGATGCCCGCAGATGCCAGCGCGAGCGAATCCCCATTGGCCGAGGTCGGATTCGCCGCCCCATTGGTGTGCGACGCCAGATGCCGCGCATCGACATCATACCAGCGCGCGCCGAACGTGGCCGTGACCTGATCCGTCAGGTCGATCTCGTGCTGGCCAAAGACCGACAGGGTGCGGATCTGCGCCTCGTCCTGTCGGGTGGTGGTCGTGGTCATGCCCGGCGGCGTCATCGTGAACCGGCCGATCTTGTCGGAGTCCAGCCGGTCATCTTCGTATTCCAGCCCGACGACGGTGCGGCTGCTTTGCGTAAGCTGCATTTCAGCGCGCAGGTTCAGGCCCCACGTCTTTTGCCGGTCGTCCGACACCGACATGACATTCACCCGCGCCGGGCCGGCGGCGGTGGTGACGTCGTTCTCGAACAGCCGGTCGACGCGCTGGTGATAGATATCGGCGCTTAGCCGGGTCAGCCAGGGCGTCAGGTCGGAGCCTTCGTAAAACCCCGAGACCTTGCGCAGATTGCGTTCCGGTATCCCGATCAGGAAGTCCGGGTCGCCCGTATAGACATTGGCCGACAGGTCATAGGCCTGCGCCTTCATTCCCAGATAATGCGGCCCTTGACGATAGCCCAGATGCGCCGACAGGTTGCGGTCCGACATATCCGACTGTGCCAGCACACCTTGCGGCGTCTGGCGATCGCCCTGCTTCATCCGGCCCCAACTGAGCCGATAGTCGATTTCGCCCGGCCCCGCCGCGCGCTGGCCCGATGCGGTGGCCGACAGCCGATGGCCGTCGGTGGCCGACAGATAGCCGCCCGACAGGTCCAGCTGGAACGGCACATCCGCCCCGCGCCTGGTGATGATGTTGATCACCCCACCAATCGCCCGGCTGCCCGAGACGACCGAGGACGAGCCACGCACGACCTCGATCCGTTCGATGGTGGTGGGGTCGATCAGGATCGGCTGGCCGTAATTGGTGTGATCGGTCAGCTTTTGCCCGTCGATCATGATCGCCACCCGCCGCGCGGTTTCGCCGCGGATGGCGATGCGTTCGGCCCCTTCTTCGGATATCTGGACGCCGGGCACATCGCGCAGCAATTCCGCGACCGAGACCGGTGCCCTTTCGCGCAGGCTGTCTTCTGAAATGACGGTGATTGAGGCCGGGTTGTTCCAAACCTCTGTCGGCAGCCCGGTGCCGATCAGGGTGATTTCGTCCAGAACAATCTGAGAAAGGACGGGTGTCGGCGGGAAAAACGCGCTGCCCAACAGGAACAGGCGGAATAAAGCGGGTCGCGGCATGGCAGTCTCGTATGTCAGGATCGGGGATGTCCTGGCACCAAGGCTGGGATGATACGCTTGTCATCTGACGCGGACCGGCGCGGCGCGCCTTGACCTCGATCAAATGCCGATTATTTTTATCAGAATTTATGGGCGGAAGGTGAAGACGCCTGTCAGAGAAAGACGGGCGGTGATTGCCCGGCGGATTGTGATGTGATGGGCTACAGCAGCCTTTGCATCATATGACAGACTGATGCGGCCTTTTATCGCGAGCGGCCGGAAGGCAAGTCCCGGCATTATCCGCCTTTTCCACCCGAGGACCCGGCTCAGGATCGGTGCGATCCGGATGGCCGAGAAAACCCTGTCGAGCGCCCTCGCACAATTCGTTTTCCGACGCTTCGGCGGCGGCGAGGACCGCCCCGCGAAAGAGGGACTCGTCCTTCCAGACTAGGGGGAGTGATCTTTTCCAGCCCTCACGCATCCCTTCCAGGCTGCAATGCCGCCCAGATAGCTGCCCCGACAGCATGCGCGGTTGTGGCGCTTCCATGACGAACTTGTCCCATAGGGAATGGTAGCGCCCGCCGTCAAGCGCGAAGCAGTCGCGCATCTGAAGACCCATCTCGGGCTGTCCCGCGCTGCGTGCCGGTCGAGGTGAAGCGCAACCCGTATGGCGAACGCTCGATCACCATCGCTGTCGGCACGGCCCGGGTACTCTCACGCAGCAAGTGGCGGACGATCGAACTCCGCGCCTGTCCAGTGACCTTCTCGCCCCATCCTGACCAGATCGCAGCAGCGCATCGCCACTACGAGCAATGGTGGCTGGCGCTGGACTGGTGCGGGAAGGGCTGATCGCGGGCGGCATACTGCGGTGACCGATGCCATGCCGAAGCGCAGGCCATGGGCGTGATCGTTCTTGTCATAGCTTGTGCGGGCTCGGAACGCGCGAGGATGCCTTAAAGTGACGCTGACTATGGCTGCCGCAGGGTCGGCCTGATATAAGGCCGGGGTATTAATTGGTTAGCAGCGATAGATTTCGAGATGATTATTGCGGCGGCTCAGGACAACGGCGACCCGTGGCTGCTGAAGCCCGGACAGGTCAGCACGACAGCGGCACGACCTGCCCTGCAGATCGAAACCATCGAGCATGTCGAACCGCTGGGCAGCCAGATCGGCAGTTTCCCAAAGAAAACCGTGCCCGACGCGCTGCACGATGCCTTGTTCGGCCAACTCACACCGACCGAAGCCGAAATCACAGCTGCTGGCGGCGATGCCTCAACCGTGCCGCCCCTGCAAACCTATGCGGTTCTGGACGCTGCAAAATTTGTCAACCTGCCGGAGCTGCTGGCGGACAGCGGCCTTAAGCATTGCTGTCTGTTCAAGGGCGATGCTTATGACGAATTGAAGGATGTCGCCCCCTGGACCGTGCGGCTGGAAGAGGGCAGCAGCTTCACCCGCAATCTGTTCACCCGCTCTGATGGGCCATGGCATCTGTGGGACAGCGAACCCGGGATCTACATCCGGTCACGCACAGGGCTGGCCGCGCTGCATTCGCATCTGCGCAAGTTCTTCAAGCTCCGCGACGAGGCCGGTGCGTGGTATTACCTGCGTCTCCACGACCCCCGTGTCACCCGCGCCCTGCTGCGGGGCGCCCCAGCGTTCGGGCACCGCCTTCTGGTCCCGCAACCGCAAAGTTATAACCTGACCGTCATCACCTGCGTCGAAAGCCGGGCGCAAATCGTCCGTCCCAATGCCGGTGCGCAGGCAGAAAGGCGCCCGATCCGGATCGGCCCGCAGGAAAAGGCCGTGTTCCGGCACCTGACCTTCGCGGCGCGGGCGGACAATCTGATAGCTTCGCTGGACAAACGCCGTGCGGCTGCCCTGCCCGCCGATCCCGATGCACGGCGAGCCAGCAGAGATGTGATCGTCGCGGCCTTTCACCGTATACACGGCTATGGTTTCCAGCAGCAGATACAGCAAGAGCGTTGGGCACTTTGGGAGCTGTTCTACGGCGCGGGGTTCGAACGCACCGACCCCGTCCTGTCGCGTATCTGCGGCAGCCGTGACCAATCCAGCGGCGAACGTTTCGCACTTTTCCAGCGTCGGCTTGAGGAGATCTATCCCTGATGGCTCAGGATATCGCACCACCACCAAGCGCTGCCGCGCTGGCCTCGGCCGCAACCGGTCCCGTCAGCGAACGGAAGCGGGAATACTACACCGACATGCCCTGCGCCGAGGGTCAGGGCTGCGGCGGCGAGGGCGTCGTCCTGCCCTTCGAGCCCGGACGAACCGATCTCGACGAAATGTTCGGCTTCACCGATGTCGAGGCCCTGCCGCTCAGCGACGAGGTTCTGCCGGTCATCTTCGATGGCGCCCTGCTGACCGAAGAAGGCCTGCTCGACTGCTTCGCCCGTCATTACCCCGAACGGGCGGCCTTCCTGTTGCAGCTTCTGTCGGATGAAGGCCCGCTGGGGCTTGGCTATCAGCTGGAATTTCTGGACGATGCCGCCCAGGCCACGCCGATGACGGCGGAACTGGCACAACTGGACGCAGCCTATGAGCAAGCGCGGGCGGCCCATGGCGCGGTTAACGATGCAGTCCTCAACCGTGCCATGAATGGCCGCGGCCGTGAAAACACCCCGGAAATCATGGCGGAACGCCAACGGCTTGAACAGGCAACGGCAGAGGCAGGGCGGCGCAAGGACGCTCTTGCGGAAACACTGCGCTCGGCCGGTCGGTGGCGTATCGACGACCAGACCAGAAAGATCCACCTCTACACGACCATCGACGGTAATATCGACCGGATGTTTCTGGCCGAATATGTCCCGTTCGGCGATGACGGCATCAATCCCCTGCCCACCAACAAGGAAGGCGCGAACTGGCTTTATGCCGTCATGGGCGACTGGATGGCGCGCAACGGCTATCCCGGCGCGGGCTCCGAGGAAGAGTTCTTCCGCAACTGGCTGACCCGCAAAGCTGCGGGCACAGCACTGGTCGCGCTGGGCACGATCGAGATGTTCGGCGGCGTGACCGTCGCGTTCGGCAGCGGCGGAATGGCCGCCGCGGGTGGGGTGGCGCTGACAGTCGTGGGCTTCGACACCCTGTCGCAGGGCGCCAAGATGCTCTGGACACCCGACCGCCATGCCGGCGAACGCGGCTGGATCGGCGATCTGGTCCATGCGACCGCGATGCATTTCGGCGGCGAGGGAACCGCCCAGAAATTCGACCGGGGCTGGGCGGTGACACAGATCGTGGCAGGCCTCGGGGCACCCGTCGTCATCCGCTATGCCGCAAAACACGCCACCCGAGTCGCGGCATCCGGCAAGACCATCCGTCCGATCACCGACGGCCAACTCGACAAGGCCCGCCTCGCCATCGTCGAGGTCAAAGGGCACAAATTCGGACATGGCCTCGTCGGGGATTATTCGCCATTGCCGTCAGGGCGCGGCGCGATTGTGAACTTCGATGGTGTCGGCAAGATGCGCCTGCCGGCACTTGATAGCGATATGAGGGTGCTGCTTCGGTTACGGCGCGCAACGACGACCTCTCTGCAAGCCCGTTTTGCCCGTCTGTCTCGGCATCAAGGGCCGGGGATCGTAAACGATAAAGCAAGCGCCACAAAGCTTCTTGAGAAAGCGGCAGATCATTGCGGCGTTGATCTTTGGAAATACGTTGACGAAGTTCAGTATGGGCCGCCGACGAATCCCAAGTTCACAAATCCAAATTTTACTGTCGAGGGACGCTTACGGATCATCCGATTGCCTAGTACCATATCTCAAGAAAATAAATACATGCAGCTTAAAATAGCCGCGCACGAAATAAACCATGCGCGAATTTACGACAAGCTGCTGGCACGACACGGGCACATAGGTGGGCACGATATCTGGGTAAAATTGGGTTCAAATGTCAAGACGTACGCACGCGAGGAGATCGTCGTTGAACGCGCTGCGCAATTGATGATACGGTCCGTTTTTGAAGGAAAATTAACCGGGGTCAATCTGAAGCGGCTCACTCAGGCAATAAACGATTCAGAGGACTATATCGCGCATTACAAAACATTAATGTGAGGACAGTATGAGCATTAGAAATTTTGGCCAGATAACATCACTTCAACTAGCAATGTTGATGCTTTCGGGATTTCAACTCACCCGAGAAAATGGCGCCACAGAATTGATTCTCTGCGAAAATGAAAAATTGTCTGTTATGAGCATGATTGAAGGCTCAAAGATCTTAAACAAGACCACAGAGCAGGACTTTGGATACTCCTTAGCCAAATGGCACGACTTTCTTGTTAATAGTGAGAAATTCAGCGCACAATACATGTGGCCCCGCACCTGGGATAAAGTGAGGGATTCTGTTTTGAGAGAGATCGCCAATCCAGACAGATCAAGGTTGGAAAATCTGGCCGGTCAGTCCGATAGTTAAAGAAGAAATGAGGATCGAACGGTTGACCACCGGCCAGACAATCAGCGTATCCAGAAACGCCATTTCTGATATGCGCAGCGCCGGACGCATCGAGTATGCAGCCGCTGTGCGGCGCTCACTAAGTGAAGCCATACAGGAAAGCCGAAACTATATCTCGGACGCAAAAAGGAAGCTCGGTCAATGAAAAATAGAAAAACAGTCAAACCTCAAAGTGAGGAATTGAAGTATTTCGAAGATCTTCTCGCAAACCGTATTAATGAAGAATATGCAGATAAAGATCCCGCAGAATGGCTCCACATCTTTGATGGCGGCCCCTTTGCTGATGTAATTTCTGGAATGGCGCAATATTGGGATGAGGTTCGTGCTTTGGTCGAAGCGCTGGAGGACAGTCATCTCGACGACGAATATACTTCTGGCAAGAAATACATGCTTACCCACCTTTTAAATGCTCCGGAGCGTATCGCCCTGCGCCGCAGCGGCAAAGGCGATCCGGATCTACCTGTCCGCAGTAACAAGACCCGCGCCGAAATCCTCTCTCGCCTTGCCGACATCGCAAATCTGGATTTCGGCGATGACCCGGACGAATGGCGGCGCTGGTACAAAGCCTATGACGAGGACGACTTCTTCCCACCCGTGCGATAGGAAGTATCCCAATCCCGCTCTTGGCGAAGCCTCGATACCTTTGCCCAAAAGCCGGTATCTGCGCGAAATTACCGTGACGGCGGCCGTACCGAAACGTATTCCGTGGGGGTGCCCGGCAGGCTGCGAACAGGTCGGCAACACGACAGTTTGACATTCGTGCTCCTGTTGACTCATAACCCAAGCATCGAAGACGAGCGCCCGGAGAACGGAACTCGTCACCCGCTCATCTGGCTCGCCCCTTCAGCCCTCCCCCCTGCCTTGGTTCCTCCCCGGCGCGATCTGTATTCGGGGGGGGCGAGGCGCGGAAGTTTGCCAGCGTCAGGCGATTTCACCGGGGAATCCACCCGGAAACCAGGCAGCCAGCCTGACCGCCGTTTCGATCAATAAAACAAGGCTTTGAACACCCCGTCAGGGTGGATTCCTCGGTAGCCAAACTGGAATCCACCGGAAACCATTTTGCGGAATCCAGGCCGGAATCCACCGCCCATGGAATCCGCCCCCGGAAAACCCCCGACCCGCTGCCGCCAGACACCGAGCCTGCTGTGTGTGATCCACAGCCTCGCCGCTCGCGCGCGTGGTAGTAGTATTTACTGGTTGTATACTTACAAGGTTAGTGTCCAGATTATGGACACGGCTTTTGGACACGGAACCTGCCTGAGTGGACACGGCTTTTTTCGGGTTATCCACAGGCGCGGTAGCCGGGTTTCCGTGTCCATTTTCTGGACATGGATCGGGGGTGTTGGTGGCCTTTTCCGGGACCTCGAAACCCTCCTCAAAGCCGAGGATGTAGCGCGCCGACATCTACCGGTGGGTCTCGG
>JAUNTV010000086.1 GCA_030538515.1 Paracoccus sp. (in: a-proteobacteria) | reverse complement strand
TGACCGAGGATGAGTTCCGCCCGCTGCGCCTGATGAACGGCGTTTATCTGCAACTTCACGCCTATATGTTGCGGGTGGCGATCCCCTATGGCACGATCGCGCCCTTCCAGATGCGGCAACTGGCGATGATCGCGGACCGGTGGGACAAGGGTTACGGCCATTTCACCACGCGCCAGAACATCCAGTTCAACTGGCCGAAACTGACCGATATTCCCGATATGCTGGACGCCCTGGCCGAGGTGGGGATGCATGCCATCCAGACCTCGGGCAATACGATCCGCAATGTGACGGCGGATCATTTCGCCGGTGCCGCCGCCGATGAAATCGCCGATCCGCGCCCCTATGCCGAACTGATCCGGCAATGGTCCACCGATCATCCCGAATTCCAGTTCCTGCCGCGCAAGTTCAAGATCGCCATTTCCGGCAGTCCGAACGACCGCGCCGTGGTGAAATCGCATGATATCGGGCTTCGGATGGTCGAACGGGATGGCGCGCCGGGGTTCGAAATCTCGGTCGGGGGGGGGCTTGGGCGCACGCCTCTGGTCGGCAAGGTGATCAGCGATTTCGTGCCGGCGGCTGATCTGCTGCCCTATCTGGAATCGGTGCTTTCGGCCTATAACACGGTCGGGCGGCGCGACAACAAATACAAGGCGCGGCTGAAAATCGCCGTGCAGGAGCTTGGGATCGACCATATCCGCGATCTGGTCGAGGCGCGCTTCAAGGAAATCCGGCCGCAATTCGACGGCTCGGACCAGCAGGTGCTGGCCCGGATCGCGGCCGATTTCGCCCCGCCCGTGCTGACCGAAGGGCGCGACACCGGCGCTTTCGATGCCGCCCGTGCCGCCGATCCGGTGTTCCGCTCATGGAGCGATACCAACCTGCACGCCCATAAACACCCCGATCATGCCATCGTGACCGTCTCGACGAAGAAGCACGGGGCGACGCCGGGGGATACGAGTTCGGCGCAGATGCGTGTGCTGGCCGATCTGGCCGAGAAATACGGCCATGGCGATCTGCGTATCAGTCATGAGCAGAACGTGATCCTGCCCCATGTCCACAAGGCCGATCTGGCCGCCGTGCATGCGGCCCTGCGCGCGGCGGATCTGGGCACGGCCAATCTGGGGCTGATTTCCGATATCATCGCCTGCCCCGGTCTGGATTACTGCGCGCTGGCGACCGCGCGTTCTATCCCCGTCGCGCAGCAGATCGCCACCCGCTTCGACGAATTGAAGCTGGAACACGAGATCGGCGAGCTGAAGATCAAGATATCGGGCTGCATCAATGCCTGCGGGCATCACCATGTCGGCCATATCGGCATTCTCGGGCTGGACCGGGCAGGGGTCGAAAACTACCAGATCACCCTTGGCGGCGACGGGACCGAAACGATGAGCGTGGGCGAACGCGCCGGCCCCGGCTTTTCCAGGGATGAGATCATCCCCGCGATCGAGCGCCTCGTTCTGGCCTATCTCGATATCCGCGAAGATGCGGACGAGACCTTCCTGACCGCCTATCGCCGCCTTGGCCCCGCGCCTTTCAAGGCAGCGCTTTATCCCGAAAAGGAAGCCGCCTGATGGCCCAGGTCGTCACCATACCGACGCGGGCGGCCCGGATCGCGGCGCTGAATGACCGCTATCGCCACCATGCCGCCATTCGCGTGCTGCGCGATGCGCTGGCGGACCCCGAACTGGGGCGGGTGGCGATGGTGTCATCCTTCGGGGCCGATTCCGTGGCACTTCTGCATATGATCTCGATCATCGACCGCGACACGCCGGTGCTGTTCATCGACACGCAGATGCTTTTCCCCGAGACGCTTGCCTATCAGGCGCAGGTGGCCGCGAAGCTGGGGCTGACCGACATTCGCACCATCCGCGCCACCCCCGCCGCGCTTGCGGCGGCGGATGAGGCGGGCGATCTGCATCTGCGCGACACCGACGCCTGCTGTGACCTGCGCAAGACCGTGCCCTTGAACAAGGCGCTGGCGGGCTTCGATGCCTGGATCACCGGGCGCAAGCGCTTTCAGGGTGCCAGCCGCGCCGATCTGGAGTTTTTCGAGCCTGATCCGGCGGGGGACCGCATCAAGATCAACCCTCTGGCGCATTGGTCGGCACAGGATGTGGTGGATTATATCATCAATAACGATCTGCCCCGGCACCCGTTGATCGCGCAGGGATATCCCTCTATCGGGTGCATGCCCTGCACCAGCCCCGTGGCCGAGGGCGAGGACCCCCGCGCCGGTCGCTGGCGCGGGCAAGAGAAAACAGAATGTGGGATTCATTTCGTGA
Source organism: Paracoccus sp. (in: a-proteobacteria) (assembly GCA_030538515.1). GTDB lineage: Bacteria > Pseudomonadota > Alphaproteobacteria > Rhodobacterales > Rhodobacteraceae > Paracoccus. The sequence continues at coordinate 7,497 of JAUNTV010000086.1, read as the reverse complement.
ACGGAAAGCTTGAGCGCATCACCCCCGCCGAATTCGTCCCGCAAAAGGGGCAGCCCGTCATCGTGCGCGACACGGGCTTCGGCCCCGATGATTACACCGGCGCGGTGCTGGAACTTGGCCCCGATGCCGATCTGGACGATCCCGCGCTTGATCTGATGGCCGCGCCGATGATCCGCATCGCCTTTCCCAGCTTCTCGGACGGGCGCGGCTTCACGCTGGCGCGGCGGCTGCGCGTCGCGGGCTACAAGGGCCGGTTGCGCGCGCAGGGTCATGTCATCGCCGATCAGTTCCCGATGGCCCGCCGCTCGGGCTTTGATGAGGTCGAGATCGGCTTTGACCTGGCCAGCCGTCAGCCATGGCCCCTGTGGCAGCGTTCGGCCGGGGTGGCACCGTCCTATCTGTCGCGGCTTGGCCGGGCGGGATAGCGGGCGCGGGGCTGTCCGGGCAAGGAAGAAGCCGCAACTCCGGCGTGATTTGCGCGACGTCACGCTTGAACCGAAGTCGATGGCGGAGAGATGATACCGGCGACCCCAGGAAGGAGCCATCATGTCCCTGCCCGCCATCCTGTCGCGCCTGCGACTGCCCGTCATCGCTTCGCCCATGTTCATCGTCTCGGGGCCGGAACTGGTCATTGCGCAATGCAAGGCCGGGATCGTCGGCAGCTTCCCGGCGCTGAACGCGCGTGAAGGTGACGGCGAACCGCCGCTGCTTGCGGCATGGCTCACCCGTATCAACGAAGAACTTGACCGCCATAATCAGGCCAATCCCGACCGTCCCGCAGCACCTTTCGCGGTCAATCAGATCGTGCATCGGTCAAACGCGCGGCTGGAACGCGACATCGAGATCTGCGTGAAGCACAAGGTGCCGCTGTGGATCACCAGCCTTGGGGCGCGGGTGGATGTGAACGAGGCGGCGCATTCCGTGGGCGGCATCGTGCTGCATGACGTCATCAGCAACAGCTTTGCCCGCAAGGCGATCGGGAAGGGCGCGGACGGGCTGATCGCGGTGGCGGCGGGCGCGGGCGGGCATGCCGGGGTGCAGTCTCCCTTCGCGCTTGTGCAGGAGATCCGGGCCTGGTTCGACGGGCCGGTGGCGCTGTCGGGCGCGATCGCCACGGGCCGCGCGGTGCTGGCCGCGCAGGCCATGGGCGCGGATCTGGCCTATATCGGCAGCCCCTTCATCGCCACGGCCGAGGCCAATGCGACCCCGGATTACAAGCAGATGATCGTGGATTCAGGTGCCGAGGATATCGTCTATTCCTCACTTTTCACCGGCGTTCACGGGAATTATCTGAAAGGCTCGATCCGCAATGCCGGGCTGGACCCCGATGCCCTGGACCATGCCGATGCAAGCGCAATGAACTTCGGTCAGGGCGCGTCGAAACCCAAGGCATGGAGCGCGATCTGGGGCGCGGGGCAGGGGATCGGCGCGGTCGGTGCCGTGCAGCCGGCAGGCGATTATATCGACGGGCTGGCGCGGGAATATGCGGCGGCGCGTCAGGCCCTGGCGGGCTGATCCGCGCCGGTCATCGCCAGTGCCGCATCGCTGATTTCGGCAAGCGGGCCATAAAAGATCAGGGCGGGGGCGGTGCCCGGCCCTTCCGCCGCCAGTGCCGCCGCCAGTTGGGCGACCGTTGCCCGGCGCAGCATCTGGCCGGGCTGGGTCACGGCGCTGGCAAGAAGGGCGGGGGTTTCGGGCGGCAGGCCATGGGCGATCAGCCCCCGCGCCAGATCGGGAAAGCTGCGCTGCCCCATGAACACCACCGTCACCGCATGGGCGTCCGCCAGCGCGGACCAGTTCAGATCGCCGGGCAGCCGGCCCGTCACATCGGCGCCGGTCACGAATTGCACGCGCCGCGCGGTCAGCCGCCGCGTCAGGGGCAGCCCGGCCACGGCGGCGGCGGCATTGACCGAGGACACGCCGGGCACGATCTCGAACCCGATACCGGCGGCGCGCAGGGCGGTCAGTTCTTCCTCCAGCCGGCCGAACATCCCGGCATCGCCCGATTTCAGCCGCACCACGCGAAGCCCCTTTCGGGCGTGTTCCAGCATCAGCGCATTCACCACATCCTGCTTGGTGCTTGGCCGCCCGGCGCGCTTGCCCACGGGGATCAGTTCGGCCCCCACGGCCAGCGCCAGAATGGGGCCGGATGACAGATCGTCGTAAAGCACCACATCCGCCCGCGCCAGCCGGTCAGCGGCGCGGCGGGTCAGAAGCTCAGGGTCGCCGGGACCGGATGAGACGATGGAAACAAAGCCAGACATATCCTGATCCGTGACCCGTTTCATACGCATTGGCAAGGGGTTCGGGCCTGTGCGACAATCACGCAGACCAATATGGAACGGATATGTCGGATTTCAGGCTGAACGATTTTCTGCCCTATCTGCTGAACAACGCGGCAGAGACCACCAGCCGCGCCTTTTCGCGCCATTACCGCGAGGCTTACGGCATGTCGCGCGCCGGCTGGCGGATCATGGCGCATCTTGGGGGCGGCACGGCGCTGACAGCGGCGGAAATCTGCAACCGCGCGCATCTGGAAAAATCGAAGGTCTCGCGCGCGGTCTCGGCGCTGGAGGGGGCGGGGCTGCTGCGCCGCGCGCCCTCTGACACGGACCGGCGCGCCGAATTGTTGTCGCTGACGGGGCAGGGGCAGCAAGTGCATGACGATCTTGCCGCCCATGCACGTGCGTTTCAGGATGAATTGACCGCGCGCCTTGGCCCCGATCAGGCCCGCGAACTGGCCCGGGTCCTGCGCGAAATGGGCTGAGCTTGCGCCATGGCCTGCTTTGTGTTAGTTGCGTTTGCAACGAACCGTGGAGGAGGAAACCATGCCCGGAGCCATGAAAAGCTGGGTCGAGGCGGCGAATGCGCCTGATTGCGATTTCCCGATCCAGAACCTTCCTTATGGTGTCTTTTCGGTGGCGGGCGACGCGCCCCGTTGCGGTGTGGCCATTGGTGATCGCATCGTCGATCTGGCCGCCTGCGAGACGCGGGGCCATCTGGATGCGGGCGGCACGTTTTCGGCCCCGGAACTGAATGATTTCATAGCCCTGGGTCGTGTCAAATGGGCCGAGATCCGCAGCGTCCTGACCGCGCTTCTGGCGGTGGACGGCGATCAGGATCTGCCCATGGTGGCCATGGCCGACGCCACGCTTCACCTGCCGATCCGGGTGACGGAATATACCGATTTCTATGCCTCGAAAAATCATGCCTTCAATGTGGGCGTGCTGTTTCGCGGCCCCGAAAACGCGCTGCCCGCGCAATGGACGCATATGCCCATCGGCTATAACGGGCGGGCTTCTTCCGTGGTGGTCTCGGGCACGGATGTGCGCCGCCCGATGGGGCAGTTGAAAACGGATGCCGGGCCGGTCTGGGGGGCCTGCAAGCGCCTTGATCTGGAACTGGAACTGGGTGCCATCGTCGGTGTCAACACCGGTTTGGGCGAACGGCTGAGCGTCGATCAGGCCGAACAGGCGATTTTCGGCTATGTGCTGCTGAATGACTGGTCGGCGCGCGATATTCAGGCGTGGGAATACCAGCCGCTCGGCCCCTTTCAGGCCAAGGCTTTCGCCACCACGATCAGCCCGTGGATCGTCACGACCGACGCGCTTGAACCGTTCCGCAGCGAAGGCGCGGATCGCGTGAACCCGCTGCTGCCCTATCTGCACGAAACGCGGCCCGGCCTTTACGATCTTCACCTGTCGTGGGGCCTGAACGGGCAGGTGCTGTCCCGCACCAATTACAATGTGATGTATTATTCCTCGGCGCAGCAGCTTGCGCATCATGCCTCATCGGGTTGTCCGATGCGGGTGGGGGATTTGCTGGGGTCCGGCACGATTTCGGGGCCGACGCCCGATTCCACCGGCGCGCTTCTGGAAATGACGCAGGGCGGCAAGGTTCCCGTCGCGGTTGCGGGCGGCACCCGCACATTCATCGAGGACGGCGATACGATCACGCTTAACGGCTATGCGCAGGGCGACGGCTACCGCCTGGGCTTCGGCCCCTGCACCGGCACCATTCTGCCCGCGAAGGAGTAAATCATGACCAAGCAATTCGCCTCTGCCGGGGATATGGCGGAAAAGAAGATCAGCTTCACCGAAATCGGCGACGGCCTGTGGGCCTTTACGGCGGAAGGCGACCCGAATACCGGCGTCATCATCGGTGACGATTCGGTGATGATCGTCGAGGCCCAGGCCACCCCGCGCCTTGCCCGCAAGGTGATCGAGAAGCTGCGCGAGGTCACGGACAAGCCGATCAGCCATCTGGTCATGACCCATTATCACGCGGTGCGCGTGCTGGGTGCCTCGGCTTACGGCGCGCCCACGGTCATCATGGGCGACAAGGCCCGCGCCATGGTGGTGGAACGCGGGCAAGAGGACTGGGACAGCGAATTCGGCCGCTTCCCGAGGCTCTTTCAGGGGCATGAGGAAATCCCCGGCCTGACATGGCCCAATGTGACCTTCAGCGACCGCATGAGTGTTTATCTTGGTAAACGCCGGGTCGATCTGATGCATCTGGGCCGCGCCCATACGGCGGGCGATATCGTGGCTTATGTGCCCGATCAGAACGTGATGTTCACCGGCGATATCGTTGAATATCACAGCGCCTGCTATTGCGGCGACGGCCATTTCGCCGATTGGCCCGCCACGCTGGAAGCCATCCGCGCCTTCGATCTGGACGCCATCGCGCCGGGCCGGGGGGATGCTCTGGTCGGCAAGGATATGGTCAAGGCGGCACTTGATAACACGGGTGATTTCGTGCGCTCGACCTATCAGCCGGCGGCCCGCGTGGCGCTTGGCGGCGGCACGCTGCGCGAGGCATGGGATGCGGTGCGCGCGGAATGCGACCCGAAATTCGGTGATTACGCGATTTACGAACATTGCCTGCCCTTCAATGTCACCCGCGCCTATGACGAGGCCCTGGGCATCGATACCCCCCGCATCTGGACCGCCGAGCGTGACCGCCAGATGTGGGAACTGCTGCAAGGCTGAAGGGGGGCGCGGGATGGCACAGCCGAAGATCTTCGAGACCGCGCTTTATCCTTACCGTCGCCACCCCGATCAGGATGCGGCCAGCCCCGTCCGCCACCCCGTTATCGTCGTGGGCGCGGGGCCGGTCGGGCTGGCGGCGGCGATTGATCTGGGGCTGCACGGCGTGCCGGTGGTGGTGCTGGACGATAACGACCGCGTATCCACCGGCAGCCGCGCCATCTGCTTTGCCAAGCGCCCGCTGGAAATCTTTGACCGCCTTGGCTGCGGTCAGGCGATGGTCGACAAGGGCGTGGTCTGGAATGTCGGGCGGGTTTTCGCGGGCGATCAGCAGGTCTACGACTTCAACCTGCTGCCCGAAGACGGCCACCGTCGCCCCGCCTTCATCAACCTTCAGCAATATCATCTGGAACATTACCTGCTGAACCGGTTGCGCGACTTGCAGGCAGAAGGCGCGCCGATCGATCTGCGCGGCAGGTCCCGCGTCACGGCAGTGGGTCAGCACAGTGACCATGCCACGATTGAAATCGACACGCCCGAAGGCCCCTATAACCTTGAAGCTGACTGGCTGATCGCCTGCGACGGGGCCGGATCGCCCACGCGGCGGATGCTCGGCCTCGATTTTCTCGGCCGCGTGTTCGAGGATAATTTCCTGATCGCCGATGTGGTCATGCAGGCGGATTTCCCGACCGAGCGTTGGTTCTGGTTCGACCCGCCCTTCAACCCCGGCCAGTCGGCGCTTCTGCACAAACAGCCCGATGGCGTCTGGCGGATCGACCTGCAACTTGGCCGGGACATTGATAAGGAGGCCGAGAAGCGCCCCGAAAACGTCATCCCCCGGATCAGGGCGATGCTGGGTGAGGATGTGGCGTTCACCCTTGAATGGGTCAGCGTCTACACGTTCCAATGCCGCCGGATGGGGCGGTTTCGCCATGGCCGCGTGATCTTCGCGGGCGATTCTGCCCATCAGGTCAGCCCCTTTGGCGCGCGCGGTGCCAACAGCGGTGTGCAGGACAGCGATAACCTGATCTGGAAGCTTAAACTGGTGCTGGACGGCGCGGCACCCGAAACCCTGCTGGACAGCTATGACGCCGAACGGGTTTACGGGGCCGAGGAAAATATCCTGAATTCCACCCGTTCAACGGATTTTATCACGCCAAAATCCGAAATCAGCCGTATCTTCCGCGATGCCGCCCTGCACCTGTCCGCGCGCCACGCCTTCGCGCGCCCCTTCGTGAACTCGGGGCGGCTCTCGGTGCCCTGCACCTATGACGGCTCGGCGCTGAACACGCCCGACGCCATGCCCGACGGCCCCGCCCGCACCCGCCCCGGCAGCCCCTGCCCGGACGCAAGGATCGAGGGCGGCTTCCTTCTGGACCGCCTGGGCGGCCGCTTCACCCTGCTGGCCATCGGCGCAGATGCAGCGCCGGTCGATGCAGACATCCCCCTTGACCTCATCCCCCTGCCCGCAACCGGCGCGCTTCTGGACCGCTACGGACGCGGCATCTACCTGATCCGCCCAGACCAGCACATCGCCGCCCGCTGGCCCGAATTCGACGAAACCGCCATCCTCGGGGCCATCGCCCGCGCCACCGGAAACACGCCATGAGCCTGAACCTTAAGCCGAACCTGAAATCCCCCGATGACGCCTATGCAATGCTGCTGGAAGCGCATGAGGGGCTGACCAAGGCCCAATCCGACGCCCTGAACGCGCGGCTGATCCTGGTGCTGATGAACCATGTGGGGGGTGTGGAGGTGCTGCGCGAGGCGTTGGAGGCGGCGCGGGATTGAGCGAGATAGCAGATGAATTCCACGGCACTGGGCCGCGCCGAGCGCTATGTCTGGGTGCCGATAATTATCTTGCAAATTTTTATCAATCAGCTTTAGGTTGTGATTTGGTAATAATGGTAACTTGGAGCAGCAATGAAAAAATCTATCGCGTTTGCGTCCATAGTGGTGCTCTCCGGTTGCTTGCAGAATACGGTTGAGATGACCAACGCATTCAATCCCAATGCGGGCACCTATATTCTCGCCAATGGAACCGCCTCTATCAATGGGCAGGGGTTTATGCGTCAGGCAGGTGGCGGCGTCGTTACATGCGCCGGAGAAAATGTTGAACTGGTGCCTGCGACTGCCTATCAGGAAGAGCGCATCAAGATCATTTATGGGAGCACGTCCGGTGGTTCGCGCACATCGGGTATCGGGGACGTTCCGCCACCAATCGCGGCAGGGGCCGAGCGTCTAAAGCGGACAACACAATGCGATGCTGCGGGCAACTTTGAGTTTAACGGTCTGGCTGCGGGTGACTACTATGTTCATACGGAGGTCCGTTGGATAGCTGGCCAATACAGCCCGCAAGGCGGCGTCCTTGCTAAACGGATAAAGATAACCAATGGGCAGCGGGCAAAAATAATCCTGAACTGATATCGAGGTCGATGCCGATCGTGATGAAATCCGCTCATCTCTCAGATATAAACTAACACGGCCCGCCAGTCCGGCGGGCCATTTC
>JAUNTV010000085.1 GCA_030538515.1 Paracoccus sp. (in: a-proteobacteria) | reverse complement strand
CAGACGATGAAAAAGGCTCTTACGCTTTCGGCTCTCGTGCTGACCGCCTCGGCGGTGTCGGGCGCGGCGAAGGATACGCTCACCATCTCGTGGTGGGGCTATAACGGCGACAAGCTGAACGCCAATCTGATCGAGCCGTTCAAGGCGATCTGCGATTGCGACGTGGTGTTCGAGACCGGCAACAACGCCGACCGACTGGGCAAGCTGACCGCGCGGGGGGGCCGGGGGATCGACGTGATCTTCCTGACCGATTCCTTCAGCCAGACCGGGATCGAAAGCGGCGTGTTTCAGGAATTCGACCGCTCGAAGCTGACCAATATCGACCAGATCTATCCGATCGCGCGCGACCCGCAGGGCGGCTATGGGCCGGCCTATACCGTCGGGCGGATCGGCATCGTCTATGACAGCGCCAAGGTCCAGCCGATCACCGCATGGGATGCGCTGTGGCGCGACGACCTGAGGGGCGCGGTCTCGCTGCCGGGCATCACCACCACGGCCGGCCCGATGTTCGTGGTGCAGGCCGGCGACGCGGCGGGCGTGACCGCCTATGACGATGCCGATGCGACCTTCCAGAAGATCAGCGAAATCCGGCCCAATGTGGTGAAGAACTACAATACCGGCTCGGAACTGGTGAACCTGATCTCGACCGGCGAGGCTTCGGTGTCGATGACGCAGGATTTCACGCTGAAATCGCTGCAAGACGCCGTGCCAAGCATGGTCTGGGCCGATCTGAGTGATGGCGATATCGCGGTGCTCAATACCGTGAATATCCCGGTGGGCGCGGAAAATCCCGAACTCGCCTATCAGTTCATCGATTTCCTGCTGTCGAAGGATGTGCAGCAAAAGGCCGCCGAGGAAGGCGTGGATGCGCCGATCAATATGGGCGTGGAGCTGACGCCCGAACAGGCCGCCATGTGGACCTATGGGCAGGACGCGATCGATGCGCTCAACACCATGGATTATGCGCGGATGAATGCGGTCAAGATGGACTGGATCGACCGCTGGAACGAAATCTTCGGCATGTGATGGCCGTCGCGGCCACGCCCCGGCGGGCCGGAAGGAAAGGACGTAAGCGATGCGGGGAAGCCTGCGCGCATGGCTGCTGTCGGCCCCTGCGCTGGCGCTGGTGGTGGTGTTTCTGGGCCTGCCGGTCCTGTCGACACTGGCCACGAGCTTCAGCGACCCGAGGGGGGTGTTCGCGCAATATGCGATCTTCTTTGAATCGCGGTTTCGCATGACCGTGCTCTGGCGCACGATGGAGGTCGCGCTGATCACCACGCTGATCTCGCTGGTGGTGGGCTTTGTCACCGCATGGGTGGTGTCGCGCGCGCCCTCGCGCATCAAGTCGCTGCTGATCATCGCGGCGGTCTTTCCGCTGCTGACCGGCGTGGTGGTGCGCAGCTTCGCCTGGCTGGTGATCCTGGGCAAGAACGGCATCCTGAACAATTTTCTGATCTGGATCGGCGCGATCACCGAACCCCTGACCATGCTTTACACGCAAGGCGCGGTGATCGTGGCCATGGTCTATCTGTTCGTGCCGCTGATGATCCTGACGCTGGTGGGCGTGCTGGAAGGCATCCCCGACGATCTGACCGATGCCGCCGCATCCCTTGGCGCGCCGCCTGCGGCGGTGTTCCGGCAGGTCGTGCTGCCCATGGCGGTGCCGGGGCTGATCGTGGGGGCGGTGCTGGTGTTTACCGGCTCGTTCACATCCTATGCCACGCCGCAGCTTCTGGGGGGCGAGACGCAGATGATGATGGGCACCTTCCTTTATCAGCGCGCCATGGTGACGTTCGACTGGATCGGGGCCTCGACCATCGCGGCGGTGATGGTGGTAGTGACGCTGAGCACGGTTCTGGTCATGTCGCGCGTGGCGCGCAGGCTCAACCCGGTGGCGGGCTAGATCATGACACGCAAGACCCACCCGGCGCTGATCGCCTTTGCCGTTCTGGTTTTCGCCTTTCTGATCGGGCCGCTGATCATCATCATCGGGGCGTCGTTTTCGGACACATCCTTCCTGACCTTTCCGCCGCGCGGGCTGACGCTGCACTGGTATGAGAACGCCTTTGACATCTCGGCCTTCAAGCGCACGGCGATGATCAGCTTCCTGCTGGCCATCTGCGGCACGGCGCTGTCGATGCTGATCGGCATTCCCGCAGCCTATGCGCTGGCGCGCCACCGCGTGGAGCTGCCGCGATTTTTGGGCAATATCTATGTGCTGCCGATCCTGATCCCGGAAATCGTGCTTGGCTTTTCGCTGATGAAATCGCTGGCGATGGGGATGGGGCTGCCGATCATCCCGGCGCTTCTGATCGGGCATGCGCTTCTGGTGCTGCCCTATTGCGTGCGCGTGGTCGGGGCATCGCTGAATTCCTTCGACTTCTCGATCGAGGAAGCCGCCGTCTCGCTTGGCTGCCCGCGCTGGAAGGCCTTCTTCACGGTGGTGCTGCCAAATAACCGCGCGGGCATCATCGCGGGCTTCATCCTTGCCTTCATCACCTCTCTCAATGACGTTTCCGTCTCGATCTTTTTGACCGGGCCGGGCGTCTCCACCCTGCCGATCCAGCTGCTTGCGCATATGGAGCAGTTCTTCGACCCGACCATTGCCTCTGTCTCGGTGCTCCTGATGGGGGTGACGGTGGCGGTGATGGCGGTCGTGGAACGCACGCTCGGCCTGACATTCCTGACCAAATGACCCAATCACTGACCCTTTCCGGCATTACCGCCCATTACGGCACCACCCGCGTGCTGGAAAACCTTGATCTGAACATCGCCGAGGGCGAACTGGTTTCGCTTCTGGGTGCCTCGGGCTGCGGCAAGACCACGACGCTGCGCGCGGTGGCGGGGTTTCTGGAACCCACATCCGGCACGATCCGGCTGGGGGCGCGCGATATCACCCGCCTGCCCGCCCATAGCCGCGATATCGGGCTGGTCTTTCAGACCTATGCGCTGTTTCCGCATCTGACCGTGCGCGAGAATGTGGGGTTCGGGCTGAAGCAGCGCGGCATCAGGGGGGCGGAACGCCGCGCGCGCGCGGATGCCATGATCGAACGGGTGGGCCTTGGCCATCTGGCCGACCGCCACCCGGCCAATCTGTCGGGCGGGCAGCGCCAGCGGGTCGCGCTGGCGCGCGCCCTGGTCATCGACCCGCCGCTTCTGATGTTCGATGAGCCCTTGTCCAATCTGGATGCCAAGCTGCGCGTGGACATGCGCGTCGAGATCCGCCGCCTGCAACGCGCCAATGGCACCACCGCGCTTTATGTCACCCATGATCAGGAGGAAGCGTTTTCGATCTCGGACCGGGTGGCGATCATGAATGCGGGCCGCATCATGCAGCTTGACACGCCCGAGGTGCTTTACACCCGCCCCGCCAATGCCTTCGTCGCCGATTTCGTGGGCTTCGAGAACATGATCCCCATGCGCGCCGTGGCCGAGGCCGGCGATGCCGTGCGCGCCGAAATGGCCGGGGGCGCAACCATCGTGCTGCCCAAGGATCGCTTCCATGTCCCCGCCCGCGATTTCATCCTTGCCGCCCGGCCCGACGGGCTGCTGGTCGCGACCGAAGGCGCGGGCATTCCGGTCACGCTTGGGCTGCGCACCTATCTGGGCCGCGCCTATCAGTATCAATGCGAAAGCCCCGCGGGCGAGCTGAAGGCCAATGGCCCCCTGGCCACGCCATTCCCGCCCGGCCCGGCAGTGCTGATCCCGCAGCCCGAACAATGCTGCCTGCTGCCTGCCGGGGACAGCGCCTGATGCCGGGTGCCGCCGCCGGGCAGCCCCTGATCCTGACCAATGCCCGCATCCTGACCATGGATGGCGCATTGACCGAATACGCCTGCGGCTGGATCGCCATCGATGGCGCGCGCATCGCGGGCCTTGGCAGCGGCCCCCCGCCCGCCGGGCGGTATCAGGATATGGGCGGCGATCTGGTCATGCCCGGCATGGTCAACCCGCATTGCCACATGCCCATGACCCTGTTTCGCGGTCTGGCCGAGGACGTCGACGACCGCCTTTTCCGCTATATCCTGCCCTTGGAGCGCGCCTTGGTGACGGCGGATGTGGTCGAGACGGGGGCGGCACTTGCCGCGTTTGAGATGATCCGGGGCGGCGTCACCACCGTCGCCGACATGTATTATTTCGAAGACCGCATCGGCGCGGTGCTGGACCGTTCCGGCCTGCGCGGCGTGGTCGGCCAGACCCTGGCCGATTTCGCCGCCCCCGATCACGCCAGCATGGACGAAGGCTTCGCGCGGCTCGATGCCCTGGCCGATCTTTATGCGGATCATCCGCGCATCACGGCCTCGGCCGCGCCGCATGCGCCCTATTCGACCGGGCTTGCGGTCATGTCGCGTATCGCCGCATGGTCCGATGCCCATCCCGGCCTGCCGGTGCAGATGCACCTGGCCGAGACGCGCCCGGAACTCGACTGGGCGCAAAAGACCCATGGATGCAGCACGGTGGAAGTGACCGACCGCGCGGGCCTGCTGAACCCGCGCCTGATCGCCGCCCATGTCATGTATCCGACCAGGACCGATATGGACCTGATCGCGGCGCGCGGCGCGCATGTCGCCTATAACGCGCGCTCGAACGGCAAGGCCGGGCGCGGGATCGCGCCGGTCACGGGGCTGCGCGCGCGGGGCGTGACTGTGGGCATTGCGACCGACGGGCCGATGTCGGGCAATACGCTTGATCTTTTCTCGCAATTCGCGCCTGCCGCGATGTTCCAGAAGATCGCCGCCGGTTCGCGTGCGGCCATGCCCTGCGTGGATGTGATCCGCATGGCCACCATCGAAGGCGCGGCCTGTCTGGGCATGGCCGGCCGGATCGGCTCGCTTGAGGTCGGCAAACAGGCCGATCTGATCCGCATCTCGCTGGACGATCCGCGCCTGCATCCGATCTATGATATCTATTCCATGCTCACCTTCGCCGCCATGCCCACGGATGTCCGCGCCACCATGGTCGCCGGGCGCTGGCTGATGCAGGACCGGCAGGTCGCTACGCTGGATGGGGCGCAGGTGCTGGCGGATGCCTTGCAGGTCGCGCGGGCCTTCGGGGCAAGGATCGTGGAAATCGACCGCGCGGCGGGCGGGCAGCAGCCAGAGGGATGACATGCAGGCCATTATCGACACCGACCCCGGCATAGACGATGCCATCGCCATTCTTTACGCGCTGCGCCAGCCCGGCCTTCGGATCGCGGCGCTGACCACCGTTGCCGGCAATATCGGCCTTTCAGTGACCACGGCGAATGCGGGCCGGATCGCGGCGGCTGCCGGGGTGGACACGCCCGTTCACCCCGGTGCCGCCGCCCCCCTTGGTCGTGCGCCGCGCCCGGAAACGGGCATTCACGGCAATGACGGGCTGGGGGGCGTGGTCTTTCCCGATGCGGCGCGCGCGCCTTCGGGCACGGGGGCGGTTGCCGCGATGGCGGAACTGCTGATGGCCGCGCCGCCGGGCGCGCTTGATCTGTTCTGCCTTGCGCCGCTGACCAATATCGCGCTGCTTCTGGATCAGGCCCCGCAGGCCGCGCGCCGCATCGGGCGCGTGATCGCCATGGGCGGCGCGGTGGATGAGCCGGGCAATGTCGGCCCGCGCGCCGAATTCAACATCGCCCATGACCCCGATGCGGCAGCGCGCGTGATCGCGGCGGGGCTGGCTCTGACGCTGATCCCGCTTGACGCGACGCGCCAGCTTCGCGCCGATGCCGCCTATCTGGCGCGGCTGCGCGCCACCGGCGCGGCGCCGGCCATCGTCTCGGCCGATCTGATCGATGCCTATTTCGTGCAGACCGCGCATCAGGCCAGGGGCGCGCAAAGCCGTCCGCTGCACGATCCCTGCGTGCCGCTTCTGGCGCGTCACCCCGAATTCTTCCGTATCGAGACGCGCAATCTGGCCGTCGATCTGGCCAGCGGCGCGCTGATCCCCGGCCCGCACCCGGTCCGGGTGGCCATGGCGCTTGATGCCGATGCCCTGCGCGCGCGTCTGCTGGAGGGGCTTTCGTGCTAGCGCAGTTCCTCATGCACGAGGGCGCACCAGAAGCCCACGCCATGGGGGATGCAGGCATCGTTGAAATCGTAATTGCGCGCGTGATGATGCCCGTTCGGGCGCGCCGGGCCCATGCCAAGGCTGACATAGCAGCCCGGCACGCGCATGCCGAATTCGGAAAAATCATCCCCCGCCATCGAGGGCGCGAAGCGCGTGCAAAGATAATCCTCGCCCATCCCGGCACGCACGGCACGCTGCGCGGCGGCTGTCGGCGCGGGCGCGTTCACCACCGGGGCGATACGGCGGATGAAGTCATAATCTGCCCTGATCCCGAAGCCCGCCGCAATGCCCTGCGCATGACGTCCGATGGCATCTTCGATCTGGTCACGCACGGCGGGCGAATAGGCCCGCGCCGTGCCGCCTGCGCGGGCAAGCTCGGGGATGACGTTCAGCGCGTCGAAATCGCCCGCCTCCAGCGCGCAGGCCGATACCACCGCAGGCTCCAGCGGGTCGATCTCGCGCGCGACAACGGCATGAAGCTGCGCCAGGAAGATGCCCATCGCGGTCAGCGCATCGCGCCCCTCATGCGGTTTCGCCCCATGCGCGCCGGTGCCGCGAAAGCACAGCTTCCAGCTGTCCGAACTGGCGAATTGCGGTCCCTCGACCGCCGCGACCACGCCCGGATCAAGCGTCATGACATTATGCAGCGCATAGGCCGCATCGACCGGAAAGCGGTCGAAGAACCCGTCCGCCACCATCGCCTTCGCGCCGCCGCGCCCTTCCTCGGCGGGCTGGAAGACGAAATGCACCGTGCCCGAGAAATCACCCGTCCGCGCCAGCGCCTCGGCCGCGCCCAGAAGCATGGTCGTATGCCCGTCATGCCCGCAGGCATGCATCCGCCCCGCATGGACCGAGGCATAGGGCAGCCCGGTTTCCTCGGGCATGGCAAGCGCATCCATATCGGCGCGCAGCATGATCGCGCGATTGCCCGAACCGCGACGCAGCGTGCCCACGACGCCGGTGCCGCCAAGCCCGCGTGTGACCGCGATCCCCGCCGCTTCCAGCCGCGCCGCGACGATCGCGGCGGTGCGCGTCTCCTCGAAGCCCAGTTCGGGATGCGCATGCAGATCGCGGCGCAGCGCGGTCAGTTCGGCAAGGGTTTCGGCGGGCATGTCCTGCATGGGTCGCATTCCTTTCGTCGGCGCGCGCAGACTAGCCCGCTGGCACGGCATCACAAGGAAGAACTGCAATGAGATACTGGCAGGATCTGCATGACGATCTGGCCCCCGGCGTGCAGCCCGATCAGCAAAGCTACGCCGCGCCCCTTGGAACGCGGCGCCTGCTGCTGCCGATCCGGGCGCTGCCGGATGGCAAGCGCGGCGTGGCCTCGCTGATCATCAATCAGGCAAGTTTCAGGGTGCTTGACGCCTTGGCCGACCGGCTGGCGGGCCAGCTTGCCCCTTTCGCGCCGGATGTGGTGGTCGGGGTGCCGACGCTTGGCCTGCCCCTGGCCGAAGGGGTGGCGCGCCGTCTGGGGCATGACCGTCTGGTCGCGCTCGGCACCAGCCGCAAGTTCTGGTATGATGAGGCGCTGTCCGTCCCGCTGCGTTCCATCACCACGCCGGGCGGCGGCAAGCAGCTTTACCTTGACCCGAGAATGCGCCCCTGTCTGGCCGGAAAGCGGCTGGCGGTGGTGGATGACGTGCTGTCCTCGGGGGCCTCGATCGCGGCGGTTCTGGATCTGCTGGCAGTCGCGGATATGCGCGCGCAGGTAATCGGGGCCGCGATGCTGCAAGGCGACGCCTGGCACGCCAGGACCGGCGCGGTCCCGGTCACGGGCGCATTCCGCACCCCCATCCTGACCCGCCACGGCACGGAATGGAGAGAGACATGACCCCCGATATCACCGCCGCAACCGAAAGCCGCCTGCGCCGCGATCTGATCGATGTGGCGCTTGGCCGGCGCGCGGCCGATCTGCTGCTGCGGCTCGGGCGCGTGCTGGACACCCATAGCGGGCTTTGGCGGCAGGATGTCGAACTGGCCATCCACGCAGGCCGCATCGCCTTTATCGGCCCCCGCGGCAGCTTCCCCGGCACCGCCGCCAAGACCGTCGAGCGCCCGCATCTTGCCGCCGTGCCCGGTCTGGGCGAGGTTCACAAACATATCGAATCGAGCCATGTCACCCCGGAACATGAGGCCGCTCTGGTGATCCCGCATGGCAATACATGGACATGCGAGGCCAGCCACGAACTGTCCAATGTCATCCCCGGCCATACGCTGGATTTCTGGCTGCGTGCCCGCCGCGAAGGCTCGCCCCTGAAGATCTTCCCGCTGCCGGGTTCCGCCGTGCCGCCCACGGCATGGGAACATGGCGCGCATCTGGACGGCGCGGATCAGGCGCGATTCTTAAGCGAAAGCCTGATGGTCGCCGGTCTGGACGAGGTGATGGACTGGCCCGCCGTCAGCCAGCGCGACAACCCCGCGCATGATCGCATCTGGTCGATGATCGAGGCGACATGGAATGCCCGCGCCGTGGTCGAGGGGCACGCGGCGGGCATCCGCGACCTGCCCGGCATCAATGCCTTCGCGGCATCCGGCATCGCCTCGGATCACGAAGCATGGACGGCCGAGGAAGCCTTCGACAAGCTTCAGGCCGGGCTTTTCGTCCAGATCCGCATCCATACCGGGGCCGAGATCATCGCGGGCCTGCTGGAACGCGGCCTCAGGGACTGGAGCCAGATCGCCCTTGCCACCGATGACCGCCCCGCGCAGGAGGTTCTGGCCACGGGCGCGACCGACCGGAATGTGCGTATGGCCATCGCGGCGGGGCTGCCGGTGGAAACCGCCGTGCAACTGGTCACGATCAACCCCGCGCGCCATATGCGCCTGACGCCATGGGTCGGGTCGATCGCGCCGGGGCGCTTCGCCGATCTGGTGCTGCTGGGCGATGTCGCGGCTTTCCAGATCGCCGAGGTCTGGGCCGATGGCCGCCTTGCCGCCGCCGGTGGCCGCTATCTGGCCGAAGTGCCGCGCATCGACTGGCCCGGTTGGGCGCGGGACAGCGTGAAGATCGGGCGCGCGCTGCTGCCCGCGGATTTCGCCATTCCCGCAGCACCTGGGCGCAAGACCATGCAGGCGGCGCTTCTGCGACCCTTCCACTGGACACCGGATTTCCTGACCGCGACCCTGCCCGTCAGCGATGGTGCGGTGCAGCGTGACGCGGCGCGCAATATCACCAAATTCGCCATTATCGACCGCTTTTCGGGGCAGGCGGCGGTGTCGAAAATGTTCTGGCTGGGTTGCGGGCCGCGCGATGATGACAGCGCGCTTTGCTGTTCGATGGCGCATGACAAGCATAATATCTGGTGCGTCGGCTCATCCGACGCGGCCATGGCGCAGGCGGTGAATGCCTGTGCCGAAATGGGCGGCGGCTGGGTTCTGGTCCATCGCGGTCAGGTCACGGCGCGGGTGCGCTATGAGATCGCGGGCCTGATGACTGCCCGCCCCGCCGAGGCTCTGGCCAGGGATATGGCCGCCCTTTACGCGGCGGGTGAAAAGCTTGACTGGATGTTCGAGCCGTCCTTCCACCCCCGTTGGGCACCGGGCTTCCCCGAGCGGCTGGCCTTCGCCACGCTGACCTGTTCGCCCTGGCACTGGAACCTCGTCGCGCCCTCGGCCCATGCGCCGCAGGGGCTGGTCAATCTGCAAACCGGCGCGGTTCATGACGTGGTGTGGTAGGCCCGCGCCCTTTCTCATCCCCCCATGATGCCGGGCAGCCATGTCATCAGCCCCGGAAAGGCCGCGCAAATCAAAAGGCCGATGAATTGCAGGATGAAGAAGGGCAGGATGCCCCGGTAAACCGTGGTCATCG
>JAUNTV010000084.1 GCA_030538515.1 Paracoccus sp. (in: a-proteobacteria) | reverse complement strand
CCACCGGGGTTGAGGTCGCCGATGCCATGGTTCATGGCGGCCCTTATCCCGCCAGCACCAATTTCGGGGCAACTTCGGTCGGGACGCTGGCCATCCGGCGCTTCCTGCGCCCGGTCAGCTTCCAGAATATCCCCGCAAGCGTCCTGCCGGACGATCTGGGATAAGCAGAAGGCGGGCCAGCTTTGCATACAAAAAGTATTTTGTATTTGACTTTGCTGGCCCGCCGCGCGGATAAAATGAACCTATCGGTCCCGTCGCGGGCCGGAACAGCAGACAGGGAGAAGACCATAAAATGAAAACCAAAGCCTTGACCCTTGCCGCCTTCGCGGCAACCGCACTGACCGGCCCGGCCTTTGCCGACAAGCTGGATGACATCATTTCCTCGGGCAAGCTGCGCTGCGCCGTGGTGCTGGATTTCCCGCCCATGGGCTCGCGCGATGCCTCGAACAACCCGCAGGGCTTCGATGTCGACTATTGCAACGACCTTGCCGCCGCCCTTGGCGTGACCGCCGAAATCGTGGAAACCACCTTCCCCGAACGTATCCCGGCCCTCGTTTCGGGTCGGGTCGATATCGGCGTTGCCTCGACATCGGACACGCTGGAGCGCGCGAAGACGGTCGGCTTCTCGATCCCCTATTACGCCTTTGAAAACGCCGTGGTCGCCCGCGATGGCATCGAGATGACCACCTGGGAAGACATGAGGGGCAAGACCGTGGGCGCCACCGCCGGCACCTATGAAGCGATCTGGCTGGAAAATCAGGTGAAGGAATGGGGCGAAGGCCAGTTCCGCCCCTATCAGAACCAGGCCGATGTGTTCCTGGCGCTGGCGCAGGGCCAGCTTGACGCCACCGTATCCACCGTCGAAGTGGCCGAAGCCAACGTGAAATCAGGCAATTTCGGCACCATCCGCATCGTCGACAAGGCCCCGATGGTGCCCGATTACGTGGCGCTGATCACGCTGCGCGAGGAATACGGGCTGATCAACTATCTGGACCTGTTCATCAACCAGCAGGTCCGCAGCGGCCGCTATGCCGAGCTTTACGAGAAATGGGTGGGCGAGGGTGAGCCGGCCGACCTGACCATCCCCGGCGTTTATCGCTGATCTGACCGCCTGCCGGGCGGCGCCGCGCGAAAGCGCCCGCGCCGCCCATCCGACCAAAAAGGAAGGCGGTCATGTTCAATTACAGATTCCAGTGGCGTCAGGCATGGGCGCGCCTGCCCGAGATGCTGGACGCGGCCCTTGTCACCATGCAGATCGCCGTGCTGTCGATGCTGATCGGCATCCTGCTGGCGGTCATGCTGACCATGTTCCGCCGGTCCGGCAGCCGCATCCTGTCGGGTTTCGCCACCACATGGGTAGAAATCGCCCGCAACACGCCGGCGCTGTTTCAGATTTACATGGCGCATTTCGGGATGGCGGGTCTGGGCATTTACATCAACCCCTATAACTCGCTTCTGTTTGGCATTGCCTTCAACAATGCCGGTTATCTGGCCGAGAACTTCCGCGGCGCGCTGAAAGCCATCCCCGAGACGCAGACCCGCGCCGGGCGCTCGCTTGGCATGTCGGATCTTCAGGCGTTCCGGCTGATCGTGCTGCCGCAGATGATCCGCATCGCCTTCCCGACCATCACCAATCAGATGGTCTGGGCGGTGCTGATGACCTCGCTCGGGGTGACGGTGAGCATGGCAAGCGATCTTTACGGCGTCACCCAGGCGATAAACGCGGTGAACTTCCGCACGTTTGAGCTGTTCTCGATGGCGGCGGTGATCTTCTACCTCATCGTCAAGGTCATTCAGGCCGGTGCCTGGCTGATCTCGCGCCGGCTGTTCCGGTATTGAGGGGGGCGCGCGCATGTTCGATACCGCATTGACCGCAAATGACTTCATCTTCCTTGCCAAAGGCGCGGGGATGACCATTTTCGTCACCGTGATCTCGGTTTTCTTCGGCACGGTGCTGGGGGTCGTCTTCGGGGTGATCCGCTATCAGCTTGGCCCGATCTGGTCGGCACCGCTGATGTTCGTGCTGGACATTTTCCGGTCCATCCCGCTGCTGATCCAGCTTGTGCTGGCCCAGGCCTTCCTTGGCACGGTGCTGCAACTGGGCCTTTCGGGGCTGACGGTGGCCTGTATGGTGCTGACGCTTTATACCTCGGCCTATTGCACGGAAATCGTGCGCGGCGGGATCGAGGCGGTGCCCCTGACGCTGCGGCGCGCCTCACGCTCGCTTGGGCTGACATGGGCGCAGGACATGCAGCAAATCGTGCTGCCACTGGCGACGCGGGTGGCGCTGCCAAGCTGGATCGGGCTGGCGCTTGGGGTGATGAAGGATTCGGCGCTTGTCTATGTCGTGCAGGTGACGGAATTGCTGAAATCCACGCAGATCCTGATCACCCGCCTGCAAGAACCGCTGCTGCTTTTGATGATCTGCGGCGCGTTCTACTTCCTTATCAGCTTCCCCGTCGCACGCTTCGGCGGTTATCTGGAAAAACGGTGGTCCAATGATTGAGATCCAAAACGTCCGCAAATCCTTCGGCGCGCTTGAGGTGCTCAAGGGCATCAACCTGACCGTAAAGAAGGGCGAGGTGCTGACCGTGATCGGCGGATCGGGCTCGGGCAAGTCCACGCTGCTGACCTGTATCAACGGGCTGGAGCCGATCGATTCCGGCACCATCCGCGTCGACGGGACCGAGGTGCACGCGAAATCCACCAATCTGAACAAGCTGCGCCAGAAGATCGGCATCGTTTTCCAGCAATGGAACGCATTTCCGCATCTGACGGTGAAGGAAAACGTCATGCTGGCACCGCGCAAGGTGCTTGGCCGTTCAAAGGCCGAGGCCGCCGAGATGGCCGAAAAGCAGCTTCGTCATGTCGGGCTTGGCGACAAGCTGGATGTCTATCCGGGCAGGCTTTCGGGCGGGCAGCAGCAGCGCATGGCGATTGCCCGCGCGCTGGCGATGTCGCCCGATTACATGCTGTTCGATGAGGTCACATCCGCGCTTGACCCGCAATTGGTGGGCGAGGTGCTCGATACGCTGCGCATGCTCGCGCGCGAGGGGATGACGATGATCTGCGTCACCCATGAGATGAAATTCGCCCGCGAGGTTTCCGACCGGGTGGCCTTCTTTCATCAGGGCGTCATGGCCGAAATCGCCTCGCCCGGGCAATTGTTCGACGCGCCGAAAGACCCCAATCTCAAGCAGTTTCTGGCGGCGACGCATTAAGGCGGGCATCATGGGGGATGTGATTGTCATCGGGGCGGGCGTGGTCGGCCTGTCTGCGGCACTGGCCTTGCAGGCGCGCGGGCTGGCGGTCACCGTGCTGGACCGGGAAGGGCCTGCGGCGGGGGCCTCGGCCGGGAATGCAAGCTGTTTTGCCTTTTCCGAAATCATGCCGCTGGCATCGCCCGCCACGCTGATGAAGGCACCGAAATGGCTGCTGGACCCGCTTGGCCCCCTGTCGGTGCCGCCCGCCTACGCGCTGAAGATCGCGCCATGGATGGCGCGTTTCGCGGCGGCGTCCATGCCTTACCGGGTGCGCCGCTCAACCATCGCGCAAACCGCGCTGATCGAACTGGCCCGCGCCGAGCTGGAGCCGTTCCTTGCCGCCAATGGCCACGGCAACCTGCTGCGCAAATACGGCAATCTGCAACCTTACGAATCGGAAGCCGAATTCCGCGCCTCGCTTCCCGCATGGCGCGCGCGCGAGGAACACGGCTTCGAGTTCCGCCATCTCACCCGCGAGGAGATGGACGAGATCCAGCCCGGCCTTGCGCCGCGTTTCATCAGCGGCACCTTCACGCCCGCCTATTGGTCGATCTCGGACCCCAGGGATTACACGCTTGCCCTGGCCGAGCGCTTCACCGAACGCGGTGGCGTGCTGGCGCAGGCCGAGGTGACGGCGCTGCGTGTCACCGGTGATCTGGTCGAGGTCACGCCCGATCACCGCGCGCCGCAGGTGGTGCTTGCGGCGGGCGCGTTCTCGCACCGGATCGCGCGCAGCCTTGGCGACAGGATCCCGCTGGAAACCGAACGCGGCTATAACACCACGCTTCCCCCCGATGCGGTGGACCTGCGCGCGCAGATCACCTTCGGCGGGCATGGCTTCATGGTCACGAAGCTGGATACCGGCATCCGTGTCGGGGGCGCGGTCGAACTGGGCGGGCTTGACGCGCCCCCGAACTATAAACGCGCCGAAGCGATGCTGGCCAAGGCCAAATCCTTCCTGCCGGGGCTGAAAACGGAAGGCGGGCGGCAATGGATGGGCTTTCGGCCGTCCCTGCCCGATACGCTGCCGGTGATCGGACCGTCGCGTGCCAGCACGCGCGTGACCTATGCTTTCGGCAATGGCCATCTGGGCCTGACCCAATCGGCGGCCATGGCGCGGCTGGTGGCCGATCTGGTGACTGGCCAGCCCCCCGCCATCGATCTTTCCCCCTTCTCTCCCACGCGGTTCTGAGCCATGACCACCCATACATTTTCCTGCATTGACGGCCATACATGCGGCAATCCCGTCCGCCTTGTCTCGGGCGGTGGCCCGCGTCTGGAAGGGGCGAACATGCTGGAAAAGCGCGCCCATTTCCTGCGTGAATTCGACTGGGTGCGCACCGGGCTGATGTATGAACCGCGCGGCCATGACATGATGTCGGGCACCATCCTTTATCCGCCCACGCGGCCTGACTGCGATGTGGCGGTGCTGTTCATCGAGACCTCGGGCTGTCTGGCGATGTGCGGGCATGGCACCATCGGCACGATCACCATGGGCATCGAAAACGGCCTGATCCACCCGCGCGAGCCGGGCCGGCTGTCGATCGAGACACCGGCGGGCAAGGTCGATATCAGCTACGTCCAGCAGGGCCGCTTCGTGGAAGAGGTCCGCCTGACCAATGTGCCGGGCTTCCTTTACGCCGAGGGCCTGACCGCGCATCTGGACGGTTTGGGCGAGATTGTCGTGGATGTCGCTTACGGCGGCAATTTCTACGCCATCGTCGAGCCTCAGGCGAATTTCCGCGATATGGCCGATTTCACGGCGGGCGAACTGGTCGGCTTTTCCCCCCGCCTGCGCGCCGCGCTGAATGAAAAATACGAATTCATCCACCCTGAACACCCGGAAATCAACGGCTTGTCGCATATCCTCTGGACAGGGGCGGCGACGGTTCCGGGCGCTCATGCCCGCAATGCGGTGTTTTACGGCGAAAAGGCCATCGACCGCAGCCCCTGCGGCACGGGCACCTCGGCCCGGATGGCGCAGCTTGCGGCCAAGGGCAAGCTGGCGGTGGGCGATGAATTCTGGCACGAATCCATCATCGGCAGCATCTTCAAGGGCCGGGTCGAGGCGGCAGCGACGGTGGCCGGCAAGCCCGCGATCATCCCGTCCATCGCGGGTTGGGCGCGCATGACCGGCTATAACACCATCTTCATCGATGACCGCGACCCCTTCGCGCATGGCTTCGTCGTGAAATGACCGCGACCCGCATCCTGCCAGGCACCGCCCATGGCCCGGTTCTGGCACTGGATCAGGGGCTGAGCTTCTGGGGCGGGGTCGACCCGGATACCGCGCGCATCATCGACGCCCATCACCCGGCTTATGGGGCCGAACTGGACGGGCGGGTGGTGATGATGCCGACCAGCCGGGGGTCGTGTTCCGGCTCCGGCGTGATCCTGGAGATGATGCTGAACGGGCGCGCCCCCGCCGCGCTGATCTTTTCCGAGCCGGAAGATATCGCCACCCTCGGCGCGCTGATCGGGGCGCAGATGTTCGCCCGCACCCTGCCGGTGCTGCGCGTCGGCGCAGATGATTTCGCCCTTCTGGCACGGGCCGGTTGGCTGGGCATCGCTGACAGCGCCATCACCGGCGCGGGCATCAGCCTGCCGGTGACAGAGCCACCCGAAACCGCGCTGAGCCTGAGCGTCGATGATCAGGCGATGCTTGCCGGGGCCGACGGTGAAGCCACCGCAACCGCGATGCGGATCGTCGTGAAGGCCGCGCAGATGCAGGGCGCGGGCGCGCTGACGGATGTGACGCGCGGCCATATCGACGGCTGTATCCTTGCCAATCAGGCCAATCTGATCTTCGCCGAGACAATGGCCGACATGGGCGCGCAGGTGCGCATCCCGACCACGATCAACGCGATCTCGGTCGATCGCGAAAACTGGGTGCAGCAAGGGGTTCCGCTGGCTTTCGGCACGCAGGCGGCACGGCTTGCCGATGCCTATACGCGCATGGGCTGCCTGCCGACATTCACCTGCGCCCCCTATCTGCTGCGGGACCGTCCTGCAAAGGCCGAAAGCATCGCATGGGCGGAATCCAATGCCGTGATCTACGCCAACACCGTGCTTGGCGCGCGCACGCCGAAACATGCGGATTACCTTGACCTTTGCATCGCGGTGACGGGCCGCGCGCCCCTTTCCGGCGTCTATCTGGATGATGAACGCCGCCCGGCCCGTGTGCTGAAGATCGATCCGCCGCCCAGGGCCGATGACAGCCTTTGGCCGCTGATCGGCTATGTCGCCGGACTGAAATCGCCGGACCGGATTCCGCTTTTGCGTGGTCTCGCCGTTCTTGGCCCGCGCAAGGATGACGTGAAAGCCCTTTGCGCGGCCTTCGGCACCACCTCGGCCGCGCCCATGCTTCATATCAAGGGCCTGACGCCGGAATGCCGCCTGCCGCTGCGCGATGGCGCCGATACGCTGCGGATCACGCGCGATGATCTTTCTGCTGCCTGGGCCGAACTGAACCAAGGCCCCGATCAGGTCGATCTGATCGCCATCGGCAGCCCCCATGCCTCGGCTGATGAGTGCCGGCGGTTCACCGCGACAATGAACGGCTGGCCGGTCAGGATACCCACCATCATCACCGTCGGGCGGCAGACATTGGCCGAGATAGGTGCCGATTACACGCTGGAGACACTGACCGGGCTTGGCGTTCAGGTCATTACCGACCTCTGCTGGTGCTCCATCACCGAGCCGGTCTTTCCTGGCGAAGCCCGCACCGTCATGACCAACTCCGGCAAATACGCCCATTACGGCCCCGGCCTGTCCGGGCGCGCGTTGCGCTTCGGCAGCCTTGCCGATTGCGCCGCCGCCGCTGTTACCGGACGCGCGGCTGCCATGCCCGGATGGCTGACAGATGAAAGGACCGCCGATGCGTAGCAGCCAGACCATCCATGTCATTTCCGCCCATGCCGAAGGCGAGGTCGGCGATGTCATCATAGGCGGCGTGCTGCCGCCGCCCGGTGATACGATATGGGATCAGTCCCGCTGGATCGCCCGCGACAACCGCTTGCGCAATTTCGTGCTGAACGAGCCGCGCGGCGGGGTCTTTCGCCACGTCAACCTGCTGGTGCCGCCCAGACACCCCGATGCGGATGCCGCCTTCATCATCATGGAACCCGAGGACACGCCGCCCATGTCCGGCTCGAACTCGATCTGCGTGGCGACCGTGCTTCTGGATGGCGGGCTGGTTGCGATGCAGGAACCCGTTACCCATCTGGTGCTGGAAGCGCCCGGCGGGCTGATCCGGGTGCGCGCCGAATGCCGGGACGGCAAGGCGCAACGGATCTTCGTCGAGAACCTGCCAAGCTTCGCCGGCGATCTGGATCAGCCGCTTGAGGTCGAGGGCATCGGCACCCTTCGCGTCGATACTGCCTTCGGGGGTGACAGTTTCGTCGTGGTGGATGCCGCCGCCATGGGCTTTGCCATGACCCCGGACGAGGCCCATGACATCGCGCGCCTTGGCGTTCGCATCACCGATGCCGCCAATGCGCGCCTGCGCTTCGATCACCCGACCCTGCCCGACTGGACGCATTTCAGCTTCTGCCTGTTCGCCGGTCCCCTGACACGCGACGGCGCATTGCTGCACAGCAGCCATGCCGTGGCGATCCAGCCCGGCAAGGTCGACCGCTCGCCCACCGGCACCGCGCTTTCGGCCCGCATGGCGCTGCTGCATGCGAAGGGGCAGATGGGCGAAAGCGACCGGCTGACCGTGCGTTCGCTGATCGGGTCCAGCTTCGGGGGGCGCATTCTGGGGCAGGCGACGGTGGGCGCGCGCCGCGCGATCAGGCCCGAAATCTCGGGCAGGGGCTGGATCACGGGCACGCATCAGCACATGCTGGACCCTTCGGACCCGTGGCCGGAAGGCTATAGGCTTAGCGATACATGGGGCGCGCGGTGATGATGACAGGCGCAAAGGGCAGGAACCGATGAGCAAAAAGACGATAGCCGCACCGGCTGAACGCAAACGCGGCGAGGGCGTGAAGCTGGTCTATGAGATCCTGCGGGACGAGATCATCGACCTCAGCCTGCCGCCGGGCAGCCCGATTGATGAGATCCAGCTGGCCGAGCGGCTGTCGATGTCGCGCACCCCCATCCGCGAGGCGCTTGTCAAGCTTGCGGGCGAGGGGCTGGTGATGACGCTGCCCAACCGCTCGACCGTGGTGTCGAATATCGACTTCCTGAACATGCACCATTTTTTCGATGCACTGACGCTGATGTATCGTGTCACCACGCGGCTGGCGGCGGAAAACCGGACCGAGGCGGACCTGGCCACCATCCGCGACCATCAGGCGGCTTTCTCGGCCGCCGTTGCCGCGCAGGATGCGCTTGGCATGATCGCCACCAACCGCGACTTCCACGCCGCTATCGCCGAGGCGGGCAAGAACCCCTATTATACCGGCCTTTTCAGCCGGTTGCTGGATGAAGGCCGGCGGATACTGCGGCTTTATTACTCATCCTATGACGACCGCCTGCCGCAGCGTTTCGTCGATGAACATGCCGATATCATCGCCGCCATCGCCGCGCGCGATATCGATGCCGCCGACCGGCTGATCTCGACCCATGCCGATCAGATCGTGCGCCATATCCAGCGCCTCATCGCCGAGGACCGCCGCCGCACCGTGCCGCTTTAGCCTGGGACGCATCAACCGCCCGGCCTTGCGCCGGGTCCTGGCCAAAGACTCATGTGATACGGTCCTTTCCGCCACGACACCCCCGGCGCATGTGACGCATCGGGGACGGGTATCGGGCCTAGATCTCCGTCCAGTTCTGTTCCACCACGGCTTCCATGGCGACATAGCTGGTGGTTGCGTGGATATGGGGCAGGGCCGAGATGCGTTCGGCCATGATCTGGCGGAAATGCGTCATATCGCGCGAGCGCACTTTCAGAAGATAGTCGAAGCCACCGGCGATCATGTAGCATTCCTCGACCTCGGCGATCGCGCGCACGGCGTCGTTGAATTGCGCCAGCGCCTTCTGGCGGGTGTCGTTCAGGCGCGCCTCGACATAGGTGACATGGGTGAGGCCAAGCGACAGCGGCGAAAGGATCGCACGGTATCCCTGAATCAGCCCCATCTCTTCCAGCTGGCGGATGCGCTGCGCCACGGGCGTTTTCGACAGCCCCACCTTGCGGGCCAGTTCGGTGACGGGAATGCGGGCATTGGCGACCAGTTCTGCCAGAATGCGGCGGTTCGTGCTGTCCAGTTCCGCCGTCATGTCCTGTCAACCCCCCGAAAATAAGTCGATCCGGCTGACATTTTGCGCCAGAATGGGCGCATCGTCTAGCCATGAGCCGCTACATCCCTTCATGACAGATGGAGAACCCGATGCAAGCGACCGACCTTTCCGCCTTCACCCATGATGCGAAATTCCGCCCGGCTGCCCCGCTGCTTGAGGAACTCGTCACACAGGCTGCCCTTTCGCCCGATGCCCGCGCCCGGATCAGCACCCGCGCCGCCGATCTGGTCCGCCGCATCCGCGCCGAGGACAAGCCGACCCTGATGGAGCATTTCCTGTCGGAATACGGGCTTTCCACCCGCGAAGGCGTGGCGCTGATGTGTCTGGCCGAGGCGATGTTGCGCGTGCCCGACCGCGTGACCATGGATGCGCTGATCGAGGACAAGATCGCGCCCTCGGACTGGGGCAGGCATCTGGGCGAGGCATCGTCGAGCCTTGTCAACGCCTCGACCTGGGCGCTCATGCTGACGGGCAAGGTGCTGGATGATGACC
>JAUNTV010000083.1 GCA_030538515.1 Paracoccus sp. (in: a-proteobacteria) | reverse complement strand
GCCAGCCCATCAATATCACCATCCGCCCGCTGGCCTGCACCGCCACCATCATGCACGACCTGATCGGCGATGATCTGGCCGGCGCGCCCGATTGGGTAAAGGGCGTGATGCTGACCTGCATCCTGTCCGATACGCTGGAATATCGCAGCCCCACCACCACCGCCCATGACCGCGCCGTGGCCGAAAGGCTGGCCGCCGATCTGGGCGTGAACGTGGCTGAATACGCAGCCCAGATGTTCGCCGCGAAATCCGATGTTTCGGCCTTCTCGGATGCGGAACTGCTGCGCATGGACAGCAAGGAATTCGAACTGGACGGCCGGAAGCTGCGGGTCTCGGTTCTGGAAACCACCGCGCCCGGGGTTCTTCTGGACCGCAAGGCCGCGCTGATCGCCGCCATGCCCGCCGTCGCCCATGAGGACGGCGCAGATGAGGTGCTTTTGTTCATCGTCGACATCCTGAACGAAGAGGCCACCTTGCTGATCCCCAATGATTACGTGGGGCAGGTGGCCCAGGCGTCCTTCGGGGCGGCGGTGGCGGGCGACAGCGTGGTTCTGCCCGGCATCATGTCGCGCAAGAAACAGATCATCCCGGCGCTGAAGCTCTGATTGGCCGGATGTGACGATCGCGGGCCGGGGTTCTCCGGCCCGCTCCTTTTTCAAGCTGTGAAGGCGTGTGCCGATGACCCGTATTCTGACCTCTCTGGCCGATATCGCCATGGATTACGATGTGCTCTTTTGCGATCTCTGGGGTTGTGTGCATAACGGGATCAGCGCCTATCCGGCTGCGGTGGCGGCCTTGCAGGCCTTCCGGCAGGGCGGCGGCAAGGTCTGCCTGATGACCAATGCGCCCCGCCCCGCGGCCCAGGTCGAGGCCGGCTTCGCCCGCCTCGGCATCCCGCGCGACGCATGGGATGTGATCGTGACCTCGGGCGATGCGGCGCAGGATGCGCTTTTCGCGGGCGCGGTCGGGCGGCGCGTCTGGCATATCGGCCCGGCCAAGGATGATGCGTTTTTCGACGCGCCCGCCGCATGGGCGGATGCGCCCGCGATCACCCGCGTGCCACTGGATCAGGCCGAGGGCATCGTCTGCACCGGCCCCTTTCATGAAGACACCGAGACGCCCGAGGATTACCGCGCCCCCCTGATGCTGGCGCGCGAGGCCGGGCTGAAGCTTCTTTGCGCCAATCCCGATATCGTCGTCGATCTGGGCGAGCGGCGCATCTATTGCGCCGGCGCTATCGCCGAATTCTATCAGCAGATCGGCGGAGAGAGCCTGTATTTCGGAAAGCCCCACCCGCCGATCTACGACCTCGCCCGCCGCCTGCTGAACCTGACCGACAGCGCCCGCGTGCTGGCCATAGGCGACGGCATCCGCACCGATATCGCCGGAGCCGTCGGCGAGGGGCTGGACGCGATCTTCATCAGCGGCGGCCTCGCGGCCGAGGAACTGGGCGACGACCCCGAACACCCCGACCCGCAACTGTTGGCCGACTGGCTGGCATTGGCGCAGCTTTCGCCAACCTACGCCATGGGCCGGCTGCGTTAAGCTGTCGTTACACTCAAGTCCATGAAATCACTTCTGAAACGATGGCGATGACAGGTATGTAATTGTTGGCGGGATGATCCCGTCGCCTATCGCTTCGTCGCCAGTTCCTGAACCAGCAAAGTGAGCCTGTGAACGCCATTGGTCCGAGAGTATGACTGTAGCGTAACAACCTGTTTTACAGTGATTTACAGCTGACATTGCAGCGGCGGCATTTCGGGAATCGCCCCTTTTTCCATCTGGTTTCAGGGGTTGTAGCGTGACAACCAATTTTGCAGTGATTTACAGCTAATATTGCAGCAAACGAATTTTCGAAACGGCCCCCCGACCAGCTGGTTGAAGGGGTATTGAACACCCCCTTCAACCTCTCTCTCACAGCCTCTCATGCGACCCCGTAATACGCCTTCATGATGTCGAAGGCGGCGTTCAGGGTGTCGCGATTGGCAGGCAGGTGGAGAGCTGCATCAAAGCCGAGAATCAGCCCGTAATGCGCGGCGGGACCGATGCTGAGGCGTCCGATCGAGAACGCCAGCGCCCGTGCATCCGCGTCGGTCGCAACGTTGGTATGGGTCGCCGTCTTCTCATAAAGCTCCGGCGCGGCGGCTTTGCAGGCGATGAACGCAGACTGCATGGTCGAGGCGTTTATCGAAGCTGCGATAATCAGAACCTTGTTGAGGTCGGGGACCCAGCCAGTTGAGCGGTTCTCGCCACCGCCGGTCACGGTGGACAGGGTGGCACCGCTCGCGTCGACGGAAATGGTTACCGGGGTCTGATAGATCGCGGTTTTGTTGTTATAGGCGCTGACGTTCATCGCAAAGATCACGGTCTGGGTCGCACGCTGTTGACCCGAGCCGAGCAGCACCCGCCCACCGGCACCGATCACCAGACCGGGGCGGTTGTTCAGACCCGGGCTGGACGCCACCACGCTGGCACTGTTCGGCAGGCTGTAGGGCTGGCAGGACACCCGATCCTTGCCACCGGCTGCGGGCGTCATGGTCGCGGATCGATGACGAAGGACAGGTTGCGCAGACCGGCCAGCCTGACCTCGTAATCCTGCACGATGATTTTCGGGGCACCGGGGATGGGAATAATCAGCATATTGTGTTTTCTTGCCTCGATCCGCCATGCCGGGGTGCGAAGATGACCATGACAGAGCCATGCTTGCCCGCGCTGACTTCCAGCGTCCTGCCAGCCAACTGTCCCGCGTCAAGGACCGGTACATTCTGCCGATCAATAACGTGTCCGATATGCGCGTGACTTCGCAGCCTTCGCGATCAGGTCGAGATCATCTGTTCCATCTCAAGCGTCGCCGCGGCCAAGACCTTGCCGCGTGGCAAGGTGGTGAGGTCCAACTGGCTGGTCAGCGGCCGTCTGGATGTCTCCGCATCGGCCAGTTCCTGACTGGTAGTGATTTCAGAGACCTCCTCCTTCTATCGACGCCGTAGGCGTCCGGTGGTGCGAAGCTCACTCATCTAAGGACGTGGAGGCGATGGTTTCGCCTGTGTGCGTGCTGGCTGAAAGCGGCTGCGCGATTTCTGTTCGGCAATGGCGATCAGTGCGCTGCCGCGTTACGTTCTGCAGCAATATTGATTTGTTCCGCGGGGCATCCAAGGTGAAGAATTTCACCGGAAGTTCGCCCCCACCGAAGGGCAGGGCGCTGTGTGGTGGGCTTGCCGGTCATGATCGCGGGTTGCGCGGGGGTTGGTGCGCCCCGGCCATGGTGCTCAAGTGCATGGCCGGGGCGGTTTTCCTGGGGCGCGAGGGCGGATCAGTCCTCGTCGTCGCTTGCGACATCGGCGATATCGTCCAGCGAGACATCGTCATCGCTGTCGTCATCTTCCAGCAGATCGTCATCCAGATCGCCGGCATCATCATCGTCCAGATCGTCCTCGATCAGATCGTCATCCTGATCATTACCCTTCGAGGCCGTCTTTTCGGACATCAGCTGGCGGCCGCGTCCTTGGGTCAGGCTTTCAAGGGTGAACTCGGTCCCGCAGGCGGGGCAGGTCATCGGATCATTCTGGAGGTCATAGAAGCGCGCTCCGCAATGCGGGCAGAGGCGTTTCGTGCCCCATTCCTCTTTGGGCATGGTAATCTCCTTACGCTGCGGTTAGGTAAATCCGCGTCCCCCTGCCACAAGCATATGAAGCTGTAAAGGCCAATCCGCAGGCAATGACCGAGCAGATGATAATCGACGGTATCGCGGTCCATGTGCGCCGCAACGCGCGGGCGCGCCGCATGACGCTGCGCGTGGCGCGCGCGGGCGGCAGGGTGGTGCTGACCCTGCCCACCCGCGCCAGCCTTTCCGAAGGGCGCGATTTCGCGCAATCCAGGGCCGAATGGCTGCACCTGACCGTGGCAAGGATGCCCGCCTGCCAGCGCGTGACCGAGGGCGCGCTGATCCCCGTCGCGGGGCGCGAGGTCCTGCTGCGCGCGCTGCCCTTGCGGCAGGTCACACTGGCCGACGGGGTTCTGGGCGTGCCGCAATCCCGCGCCATGGGGGCCAGCGTTCAGGCATGGCTTAAGCATCGCGCGCATGTCGCCCTGCGCGAGGCAGTCGGCCGCCACGCCGCCACCCTGGGGCGCGCGCCCCGCGCGATGAGCCTGCGCGACACGCGCTCGCGTTGGGGAAGCTGCACCGCGGACGGGCGGCTGATGTTTTCATGGCGCCTTGCCATGGCCCCGCCCGAGGTGCTGGATTACGTCGCGGCACATGAGGTCGCCCATCTCGCCCATATGGACCATTCGCCGCGCTTCTGGGCCGAGGTCAGCCGGCTGATGCCCGGCCATGCGCCGCATCGGGCCTGGCTGCGCGACCATGGGGCCGCGCTGCAAGCCTGGCAGTTCCGCGATTAGCCCGTCTTGACGGGCGCGGAATTTGTGATCACAAGCACCCGATGAGCACCCCGCGCCCCCCTGATCCCGCCGCCCATGAGCGGCTTTACCGCAATCTGCGCGGGCGTATCCTTGTGGGGGAACTGGCACCCGGTCAGCCGCTGACGCTGCGCGGGATCGCGGCGGAATTCGGGGTCTCGATGACGCCCGCGCGCGAGGCCGTGCGCAGGCTGGCGGCGGAAGGGGCGCTGACGCTTTCGGCCTCGGGCCGGGTGACGACGCCGGAACTCTCGGTCGAGCGGATCGAGGAACTGGCGGCACTGCGCGCACTGATCGAGCCGGAACTGGCCAGCCGGGCGCTGCCGCGCGCGCATTTCGCGCTGATCGACCGGCTGGCGGCGGCCAATGGGGTGATCGCGGATGCGGTGATGCGCCATGATGCGGTGGCCTATATCCGCGCCAATCTGGATTTTCACCGCATGCTTTACCTGCGCGCACAGGCGCCCGCGATGCTGGCCATTCTGGAAACCGTCTGGCTGCAACTGGGGCCGACCATGCGTGCGCTTTACGGGCGGGTTCAGCGCAATGAGCCGCCGCGCCATCACCGGCTGATCATCTCGGCCTTGAAGGCGGGGGATGAACCGGGGCTGCGCCTTGCCATCCGCGCCGATGTGACCCATGGGCTGCGCCATCTGGCCGCAGATGCTGCCCCCCGTTGACCTTTGGGTCCGCAGGGCGCTATCGCAGGCGGGAACAAGCGGAAGATGAACATGAACCTATTCGCCGATATGCGCGCCGTGGTGATCGGCGCTGTTGAAACGCTGGTGGCATCGGGCGCGCTGCCCTCGGGGCTGGATCTGAAAAACATCACGGTCGAGCCGCCGCGCGATGCCGCGCATGGCGATATGGCCACGAATGCCGCGATGGTGCTGGCCAAGCCCGCCGGGATGAAGCCGCGCGAGATCGCCGAAAAGCTGGTTGCCGTGCTGGCGGGCGATGCGCGCATCACCGCGGCCGAGGTCGCCGGGCCGGGTTTCATCAATCTGCGTCTTGCCCCGGAAAGCTGGCAGGGCGTGATCCGGGGCGCGCTGGCGGACCCGGAAGGCTACGGGCGCTCAGGCGTGGGGCAGGGGGTGCGGGTGAATGTCGAATTCGTCTCGGCCAACCCGACCGGGCCGATGCATGTCGGCCATACGCGCGGCGCGGTCTTCGGGGATGCGCTGTCCAGCCTGCTGGCTTTCGCGGGCTTCGACGTAACGCGGGAATATTACATCAATGACGGCGGTGCGCAGGTCGATGTGCTGGCGCGCTCCGCCTATGAGCGCTACCGTGAGGCCAATGGTCGCGCGCCCGAGATCCGCGAGGGGCTTTATCCCGGCGATTACCTGATCCCCGTCGGCCACGCCCTGAAGGAAAAATACGGCGACAGCCTGATCGACCGCCCCGAATCCGAATGGCTGGCCGATATCCGCGACTTCGCCATTGCCGCCATGATGGACATGATCCGCGAGGATCTGGCGCTTCTGAATGTGCGCATGGATGTCTATTCCAGCGAAAAGGCGCTTTACGGCTCGGGCCGGATCGAGGCCGCGGTTGAGCGGCTGCGTGCGGCCGGACTGATCTATGAAGGCGTGCTGGAGCCGCCCAAGGGCAAGCTGCCCGATGATTGGGAAGCGCGCGAACAGACGCTGTTCCGCTCGACCGATCATGGCGACGATCAGGACCGCGCGGTGATGAAATCGGACGGGTCATGGACCTATTTCGCGCCCGATATCGCCTATCACTGGGACAAGATCGACCGTGGCTTCGATCAGTTGATTGACGTCTTCGGCGCGGATCACGGTGGCTATGTCAAGCGGATGAATGCCGCCGTGAAGGCGCTGTCCAACGGGCGGGTGCCCCTGGATATCAAGCTGATCCAGCTTGTGAAGCTGTTCAAGGATGGCGAGCCTTTCAAGATGTCCAAGCGCGCGGGCACCTTCATCACGCTGCGCGATGTGGTCGAACAGGCGGGCCGGGACGTGACGCGCTTCCATATGCTGACGCGCAAGAATGACGCGCCCCTTGATTTCGACTTCGCGCGCGTGCTGGAACAGTCCAAGGACAACCCGGTCTGGTATGTGCAATATGCCAGCGCGCGGGTGCATTCGGTGATGGCGCGCGCGGCTGATCTGGGGGTCGATATCTCGGATGAGGCGCTGGCGGGGGCGGATCTTTCGCGTCTGGCGCATCCGGCGGAACTCGACCTGATCCGCAAGCTGGCCGAATATCCGCGTCTGATCGAGGCGGCGGCCGCCGCGCATGAGCCGCATCGCCTGGCCTTCTACCTTTACGATCTTGCCGGAAGCCTGCATTCACTGTGGAATCGCGGCAATGACGAAACCGGCCTGCGCTTCGTGCAAGAGGGTGATCTGGCGGCCACAGCGGCAAAAATCGCCTTGATCCGTGCAGTTGGCGTTGTCATTTCGTCCGGGCTTGCTATTCTTGGGGTGACTCCGGCCAAGGAAATGCGCTGACATAAGGTGCCCTGGCCGGTATCGGGCAGTTATCAACAGCCGGGAATCCGGCAGGCAGGCATCCTATGGCAGTCACCGACTTCGGCAGTGGCCGGTTTGGGCAATCCGCGCCGCGTCAGGCGCGGCAATACCCTTATCAGCATCAGGCTCAGGACGATTATGACGAGGAATACGGCTGGTATGATGATGATGACCAGCCCGATGCCTCTGACGTGCCCGAGGCCCTTGGCGCGCGTTTCGGTCGGGTGATGAATTATGTGGGCATGCTGGCCTCGGTCATGCTGCTGCTGGGGTTGCTGATCTGGGGCTATGATCTGGTTGCGCGCGATGTGTCCGGCGTGCCCGTGATCCGCGCCGTTCAGGGCGAGGCGCGCACCGCCCCCGATGATCCCGGCGGAGAGCTGGCCCGTAATGGCGGCCTTTCCGTGAACGAGGTCGCCGCCGGTGTCGCCGTGCCCCCAAGCGCCGAAATCGCCATCGCCCCCGCCCCCACCGGGCTGGAGGAAGACGATATCGCCATGGGCGCACTGGCCGATGTCAGCGCCATGACCGGCGCGCTGCCCGAACGCCTGCCGGTCACGCCCGATCAGCCGGTGGTCGCGGTTTCCGATGCCGATATCGCGGCGGGCCTTGCGCCGGGCGTGGTCACGGATCTGGCCTCGCTCGATATCCTGCCCGTGGATGAGGCCGCCGCTTCCGCCCTGATCGCCGAGGAAATGACCGAACCCGTGGCCGCCGCCGAAATCGCCGCGCCGATCGTGGCGGCGTCGCGCCCCGCGCCGCGCCCGGCCTCGATCTCGGCGCGCGCGGCATCCGCAGCGCCCGCACCGGCCCGGCAGGCCGAAGCCCCGGCGCAGGCCACCCCGGAACCTGCCCCCGCCGCGCGGGCCGATGTCGCTTCGGGCGCGCCTCTGGTCCAGATCGGGGCTTTTGATTCCGATGCGCTGGCGAATGGGGAATGGGGCCGCATCTCGAACCGCTTCTCATCGCTTTTCGCCGGGAAATCGCCGGTCGTGCAGACCACGCAGCGCAACGGGCGCACCTTCTACCGGCTGCGCGTCGCGGGCTTCGACAGCCGCGACGATGCGCGCCGCTTCTGCGCGGCGCTGATCGCGGAAGGCACCGACTGCTATCCGGCCACCGCGCAATGACCACTGCCGCGATCTTCGGGCTTCTGGGCACCGAACTGACCCCGGCCGAGCGGGACTTCTTCCATGATGCCGACCCCTGGGGTTTCATCCTGTTCGCGCGCAACGTGGACAACCCCGATCAGCTTCGCCGGCTGACCGGGGATCTGCGCGACAGTATCGGGCGCGATTGCCTGATCACCATCGATCAGGAAGGCGGCCGCGTGCAGCGGCTTCGCGCGCCGCATTGGGCGGAATGGCTGCCGCCCCTGGAAGATGCCGCCCATGGCGCGGATGCCATGCGCCTGCGCTATCGCCTGATCGGGCAGGAGCTTCGCGCCCTGGGCATCGACAGCGATTGCGCGCCGACGCTGGATATCGCCAGCGACGCCACCCACCCCTTCCTGCAAAACCGCTGTCTCGGGCGCAATCTTGCCGATGTGACGCGCCTTGGCCGCGCCGTGGCTGACGGGTTGCTGGATGCGGGCGTTCTGCCAATCATGAAACACATGCCCGGCCATGGCCGCGCCGTCACTGACAGCCATCACGAAACGCCCGTCGTGACCGCCCCGCATGCAGAGCTTTCCGCCACGGATTTCGCCGCCTTCCGGGCGCTCAACGACCTGCCCATGGGGATGAGCGCGCATATCCGCTTCGACCGGATCGACCCGGCGCCGGCGACCGCATCCGCCCCGATGATCCGCCTGATTCGCGATGAAATCGGCTTCGACGGGCTGCTGATGACGGATGACATTTCGATGAACGGGCTTTCGGGCACGATCGGGCAGCGCGCCGCTGCCTCGGTCGCGGCGGGGATCGATCTGATCCTGCATTGCCACGGCCATATGTCCGAGATGATCGAGGTCACGGAAAACGCGGGCCGGATGAGCGCCGCCGCCATCCGCCGCGCCGATCACGCGCTGTCCCTGCGCCGCCCCGCCGACAGTGCCGCTGCCGCCGAATTGCTGGCCCGGTATCGTGCGCTTGGCGGGCGGGTGGACTGGCCCGCCGCTTGACAGGGGGCTGCGCAGGGCCGATTTTGCGACCTTGACCCGCCCCCGCCCGAGGCCCCCGTATTGAGCGATAACGTCACCCCCTTGCGCCGCAAGCGCCCCGAACAGCTTCCGCTTGAGATCGCGGCGGCGGTCGATCAGCGCCGCGCCGAGGAAGCGCTGATCATCGACATCGACGGCTACGAGGGGCCTCTGGATCTGCTGCTGGCCATGGCGCGGGTGCAGAAGGTCGATCTGATGACGCTTTCGATCCTGCAACTGGCCGAGCAATATCTGGCCTTCGTCGAACAGGCGCGTGCGCTGCGCATCGAACTGGCCGCCGATTATCTGGTCATGGCCGCCTGGCTGGCGTTTCTGAAATCGCGCCTGCTGCTGCCGCCCGACCCGGACGAGGAAGGTCCCTCGGCCGAAGACCTTGCCGCCCATCTGGCCTTTCAACTGGAACGGCTGGATGCGATGCGCCAGGCATCAAGCCGGCTGATGGGGCGCGACCGGCTGGGGCAGACGCGCTTCGTGCGGGGCGCGCCCGAACAGATCGCGCGCCGCCGTTCGGTCAATTATGAAGTCGGGCTGATCGATCTGATACGGGCCTATGCGCGGCTGAAGACGCGTGACGAATTCCGCCCCTATGCCTTTGATCGCAAGGATGTCTTCACCATGGAACAGGCGCTGGAAAGGCTGCGCCAGCTGATCGGTTTCGCCGGGGAATGGACCATGCTGGCCGATTTCCTGCCCGATGGCTGGGGTGGCGGCAGCCGGGGGCGCTCGGCCACGGCGGCGACATTCGCGGCGACGCTCGAACTGGCGCGTCAGGGCCGGCTTGAGATCCGTCAGGAAGGTACCTTTGCCCCCATCACGCTGCGCCGCAGACCGGCACGCAAGGATGACCCCGCCCCATGAGCGACGATCTGGAATTCCCGCCCCCGCCACTGGAGGAACAGGAGCGCATGGTCGAGGCGATGCTTTTCGCCTCCAGCCAGCCGCTGTCCTTGCGTGATCTGGCCGAGCGTCTGCCGCAAGGCGCGGATGCGCCCGAGGCCGTGGCGGCCCTGCGGCGGCGCTATCAGGGGCGCGGGGTCGAGCTGGCCCGCGTGGGCGAGGCTTTCGCCTTTCGCACCGCGCCCGATCTTTCCTTCCTGATGCAGACCGAAACCGTCGAGACCCGCCGCCTGTCGCGCGCAGCCACCGAAACGCTGGCCATCATCGCCTATCACCAGCCCGTCACCCGCGCCGAGATCGAGG
>JAUNTV010000082.1 GCA_030538515.1 Paracoccus sp. (in: a-proteobacteria) | reverse complement strand
CATGCCGCTTCAGATCGGCGCGCCGGATATGGCCTTCCCGCGTCTGAACAACCTCAGCTACTGGCTTTATGTCGCGGGTGTGGCGCTTGGCATCGCCTCGCTGCTGGCGCCGGGCGGGGCGCAGCAAGCGGGCTCGGGCGTGGGCTGGGTGCTTTACCCGCCGCTCTCGCAGATCGAGGGCGGGTATTCGATGGATCTCGCGATCTTCGCCGTCCACGTCTCGGGCGCCAGCTCGATCCTTGGCGCGGTGAACATCATCACCACGTTCCTCAACATGCGCGCGCCGGGCATGACGCTGTTCAAGGTGCCGCTTTTCGCGTGGTCGGTGTTCATCACCGCGTGGATGATCCTTCTGGCCCTGCCGGTGCTGGCCGGCGCCATCACCATGCTGCTGATGGACCGCAATTTCGGGACCAACTTCTTCAACCCGGCTGGCGGCGGTGATCCGATCCTTTACCAGCATATCCTGTGGTTCTTCGGCCACCCCGAGGTGTATATCATCGTGCTGCCGGGCTTCGGGATCATCTCGGCGGTGATCGCCACCTTCGCGCGCAAGCCGATCTTCGGCTATCTGCCGATGGTGCTGGCCATGGCCGCGATTGGTGTTCTGGGTTTTGTCGTCTGGGCGCATCACATGTATACGGTCGGCATGTCGCTGACCCAGCAGGCCTATTTCATGCTGGCCACCATGACCATCGCGGTGCCCACCGGCATCAAGGTGTTCTCGTGGATCGCGACGATGTGGGGCGGCTCGATCGAGTTCAAGACGCCGATGCTCTGGGCGTTCGGCTTCCTGTTCCTGTTCACCGTGGGCGGCGTGACCGGCGTGGTTCTGTCGCAGGCGCCACTGGATCGTGTTTA
This sequence comes from Paracoccus sp. (in: a-proteobacteria), assembly GCA_030538515.1. Classification (GTDB taxonomy): domain Bacteria; phylum Pseudomonadota; class Alphaproteobacteria; order Rhodobacterales; family Rhodobacteraceae; genus Paracoccus. Next base: position 9,457 of record JAUNTV010000082.1, on the reverse strand, counting down.
CCATGACACCTATTACGTCGTGGCGCATTTCCACTATGTGATGTCGCTTGGCGCGGTGTTTGCGATCTTCGCCGGTGTCTATTTCTGGATCGGCAAGATGTCGGGCCGGCAATATCCCGAATGGGCCGGCAAGCTGCATTTCTGGATGATGTTCATCGGCTCGAACATGATCTTCTTCCCGCAGCATTTCCTTGGCCGCCAGGGCATGCCGCGCCGCTATATCGACTATCCTGAGGCCTTCGCCTTCTGGAACAATATCTCGTCGATCGGTGCTTATATCTCCTTCGCCTCGTTCATCTTCTTCATCGGTGTCGTGTTCTACACGCTGTTTGCCGGCAAACGCGTGACGGAAAACAACTACTGGAACGAATACGCCGATACGCTGGAATGGACGCTGCCCTCGCCGCCGCCCGAACATACGTTCGAGCAGCTTCCCAGGCGCGAGGATTGGGATCGCAGCCACTCCCATTAAGCGCAGTCACCCGCCTTGCGGCCCCGGAGCGATCCGGGGCCGTTTTCCTTTCAGGGAAGGGGATCACCGATGCCTTATGAATGGCACAGCACCGGACAGGCGCGACGGCTCATGCTCTGGCCCTATCGCTCGTTGCCGCGAAAGGGTTTCGTATGGTTCATCGCGGTCACGGCGGGGCTGGCGGCGCTGCCGCTGGTGGCGGTTCTGGGCAGCATGGTCCTTTGGGCGCTTCTGCCCTTCATCGCGGGCATGATCGCGGCCATCTGGTGGGCGGTTGAACGCAGCTACAAAAGCGGCACCACGCACGAGAAGCTGACCCTTTCGCCCGACATGATCAGCCTGATCCGCCATGACCCCGGCGGCCGCACGCGGCGCTGGCAGGCCAATCCCTATTGGATTCGCCCTGAAATCCGCCCCGGCCCGGTCGAAAGCTATCTGGTTCTGACGGGCGATCACGTCTCGGGGCGAGAGGTCGAGCTGGGTGCCTTTCTGACCCCGGCTGAGCGTCAGTCACTGGCCCGCGAACTGGGCCTTGCCCTGGCCGATCTGCGGCAGCGCGCGCCCGGCTGATTGCGAAACGCGAAGCGGCGCCCCTTTCGGGACGCCGCGAAAACCGGCCCTTCGGCTGGTGGTCACAGCAGCTTTTGCTTGACCACCGCCCCCGCCGCGCCGAAATCCATCTGCCCGGCATGACGCGCCTTCAGCGCCGCCATGACGCGCCCGATATCGCGCACGGATGTGGCGTCAAGCTCGGCGATGACCGCCTCGATCGCGGCCTGAACCTCGGCGGCACTCATCTGGCGGGGCAGGAATTCCTCGATCACGGCGATCTCGGCCTGCTCCTTCTCGGCCAGTTCCAGCCGCCCGCCCTCTTCATAGGCGCGCGCCGATTCCTGGCGCTGCTTGACCATGCGCGCCAGAATCGCCACCAGATCGGCCTCATCCATGGGCTTCGTCTCGCCCTCGGCGCTGCGGGTGGCGATCTCGCGGTCCTTGATCGCCGCCGAGATCAGGCGCAGCGTCGACAGACGCAGGCTGTCCCTGGCGCGCATCGCGTCCTTGGTCTCATTCTGAATTCTGGTCCTCAGATCCATCTCGGCCCCCGGCTTTCTGCGGCTATCTTGTTCAAGCGCTTTCAGATAGGTGTGGGCGCGCGCCGGATCAAGCCCGGCCTTGCTTGACGCCCTGCCCCCCCTTCACTAGTTTCCGCCCGATTGCCAGATCAGGAGCCAGCCATGAACGTGCCTGCCGCGAAACCGACCGCCTGCCTCGTCCTTGCCGATGGCACGATCTTCATGGGCCATGGCTTCGGGGCCACCGGGGAAACGCTGGCCGAACTGGTCTTCAACACCGCCATGACCGGCTATCAGGAGATCATGACCGATCCCAGCTATGCCAGCCAGGTCGTGACCTTCACCTTTCCGCATATCGGCAATACCGGCGTGACGGCGGAAGATGACGAAGCCGCCGATCCCGTCGCCAGCGGCATCGTGGTGAAATGGGACCCGACCGAGCCGTCAAACTGGCGCGCCAGCGCGGACCTTCAGGACTGGATGCGTCGGCGGGGCCGGATCGGCATGGGCGGCGTCGACACCCGCCGCCTGACCCGCGCCATCCGCCAGCAGGGCAGCCCGCATGTGGTGCTGGCCCATGATCCGGCAGGGAATTTCGACATTCCGGCCATGATCGCGCGGGCGCGCGCGTGGAAGGGGCTGGTCGGGCTGGATCTCGCGCGGGAAGTCACCACCCGGCAAAGCTATCACTGGCAGGGCGGGCTCTGGTCATGGCCGGGCGAATTCGCCCCCCCCGCCACGGGCAATCCCTTCAAGGTCGTGGCGCTGGATTACGGTGCCAAGCGCAATATCCTGCGCTCTCTGGTCTCTGCGGGGGCCGATGTGACCGTGCTGCCCGCCACCGCCACCGCCGATGACGTGCTGGCCCATAACCCCGAGGGCGTGTTCCTGTCCAACGGCCCCGGCGACCCCGAGGCAACCGGCGAATATGCCGTGCCGATGATCCGCGCGCTTCTGGAACGCGATCTGCCGATCTTCGGCATTTGTCTTGGCCATCAGATGCTGGCGCTGGCGCTTGGCGCGCGCACCGTGAAGATGAGCCATGGCCATCACGGCGCGAACCACCCCGTCCGCGAGGTCGAGACCGGAAAGGTCGAGATTACCTCGATGAATCATGGCTTTGCCGTTGATGCCCAGACCCTGCCCGAAGGCGTGCGCGAGACCCATATCAGCCTGTTCGACGGCTCGAATTGCGGGATTGCGGTGGACGGGAAGCCGGTGTTTTCGGTGCAATACCACCCCGAGGCCGCGCCCGGCCCGCAGGATTCGGCCTATCTTTTCGCGCGCTTCACCGATGCGATGCAGGCGCGCCGGGCAGGCTGAGCGGCGCTTAACCGAAATTTAAGACCTGGCGTGGCAGGAATGGCGAAACCAACGGGGATTCACCATGTCCGCCAGTTCTGCCGCATCCAATGCGCCGATCCCGCTTCGCCCCTCGGTGATGCGGGCAGCGGCGGGTAACGCGCCCCCGACGCTGGCCGAACGCGACCCGCGCCATCTGGGCCAGATATTGCTGGAAGATGGCGCGGTCGAACAGGGCCATCTGCTGAAGGCCATCGTGATGCGGCGGCGTCAGGATGTGCCCCTTGGCCAGATCCTGCTGTCGCAGGGCTGGGTGACGGAAGCCGCGCTGATCCATGCGCTGACGCGGCAATGGCGGACCTCGGCCGTCGATCCGGTCGCCCTGCCCCCTGATTCGCGGCTGATCGATGAAATCGGGGCCGGGTTCTGCCTGAAACACGCCGCTCTGCCATGGCGTCGGATCGGGGGCATCACCTTCATGGCGACATCTCGCCCCGAGGGGTTCGAGACGCTTCGCGCCGCGTTGCCGCCCGGTTACGGCCCTGTGCGGATGCTGCTGACCTGTGAAAGCGGCCTTCATGCGGCGGTGATGTCGCGCCGGTCCACCGCGCTGACCCGCCAGGCCGAGCAAAGCGTTCCCGGCCCGATCAGCTGCCGCACCCGGAATGAGGCGCGCGTGACGCAGCTTGCCGCGCTGGCGGCCGGGTTGGTGGCCCTGGGGCTTCTGATGGCCCCGGTCCTGCTGATGGCGGTGCTGACCTTCTGGGCCACGCTGACGCTGCTGACGGGGCTGGCGCTGAAATGCGCGGCCTTCGCGGCCATCCTGCGCCAGCGGGTGGAAGAACGCGCCGACCGCACCCTGATCGCCGTCGGGCTGAAAACCCCGCGCGAATTTCGCGGCCCGCTGCCGGTGATCTCGGTCATGGTGCCGCTGTTTCACGAAAGCGATGTGGCGGGCAAGCTGGTCGCGCGGCTGTCGCGGCTGGATTATCCGCGCGAGCTGACCGATATCCTGCTGGTGACCGAGGCCAGCGACCCGATCACCGCCGCCGCGCTGAGGGGCGTGACGCTGCCCCATTGGGTCCGCGTGGTCAGCGTGCCCCCCGGCCCCGTCCAGACCAAGCCGCGCGCGCTGAACTATGCGCTGAACTTCTGCCGGGGCGGGATCGTGGGCGTCTGGGACGCCGAGGATCGGCCCGACCCCGACCAGCTTCACAAGGTCGCGCGCAGCTTCGCTTTCGCCGGCGATGATGTCGTCTGCCTTCAGGGGCAGCTTGATTACTTCAACCCGCGCAGCAACTGGCTGGCGCGATGCTTTACCATCGAATACGCAAGCTGGTTTCGCGCCAATCTGCCCGGCATCGCAAGGCTGGGGCTGGTGGTGCCGCTTGGGGGCACGACCCTGTTCTTCCGCCGCGACCGGCTGGAAGCCCTTGGCGGATGGGATGCCTGGAACGTCACCGAGGATGCCGATCTGGGCGTCCGGCTGGCCCGGCGCGGCTGGCGGACCGAGTTGATCGACACCACCACCGATGAGGAAGCCAATTGCCGCCCCCTGCCCTGGATCAAGCAGCGCTCGCGCTGGCTCAAGGGCTATGCGGTGACCTGGGGGGTGCATATGCGCGACCCGCGCGCGCTGTGGCGCGATCTGGGCGCACGCCGCTTCATCGCCTTCCAGATCCAGTTTCTGGGCAGCGTCTCGCAATATCTTCTTGCCCCCGTGCTGTGGAGCTTCTGGCTTTTGACCCTCGGTGGCCCGCATCTTCTGGGGCCGGGGCTTGCCGGGCTATGGGGCGGATATGTGCTGTCGTTGCTGTTTGCGATCTTCATCGCCTCGGAACTGATCGGCATGGCCATCAATCTTTGGGCCGTAAGGGGCGCGAAGCACCGGCATCTGATGAAATGGGTGCCCCTGATGCATTTCTATCATCCGCTTGGCTGTCTGGCGGGCTGGAAAGCCATCTATGAGGTCGTGGCCCGGCCCTTCTATTGGGACAAGACCGTCCATGGCGTTTTCGACGCGCTTGAGGAAACCGAAGGACAATACACCCAACCGCCCGTGGGGACAGGCGAAGTCACCATCCCCGTTCTCGGCCAGATCGGTGCCGAGCCACGCGCCCCTGCCGCGGCGTCACCCGCTGCTTCCTTGCCCGAATATTCAATCCCGCCCCCGCAATGCGCGCAGGCGGCGCGTGCCTGAACCATCCGCCGCGCAGGCCCTGTCAATCCGCCGCGCTGCCGGTGGCGGCATCGGTGATCGCGCCGACCTGCCCGACGATATCGCTCAGCCGCGCGCGCAGGCTGTCCAGCGTATCACAGCCGGTTTCGCGCAGCAGGAATTCGCGCCCGCCAAGGCCAAGCACCTCCATATCAAGGGTGGCTTCGGTCAGCAGCCGCGCCGCCGCCTGCACGCGCCAAAGAAAACGCTGCGCCGAAAGCAGCGTCTCGATATCGGCTTTCGGCATCAGCACGTGACGGGCACCGGCGCGAAGCTGCGCCTCGGGGCTGCGGGCCGGGTCAGCGGCACGAAGGGCGAAGCTTTGCGCCAGAAGCTCGATATCCTGCAAACGCCCGCGCCCGATCTTGGCTTCCCAGTCGCCATCCACGGGCTTCGCGGCAAAGATACGCGCGCGCATATCGGCCAGATCGGGCATGACGCGCGCGTCACCTCCGCGCGCGGCCAGAACCTCGACGCGCAGCGCCTCGACCTGATCGGCCAGCGCCGCCCCTTCGGCACCGCAACTGGCCACCACACGGGCGCGGGTCAGGGCCAGATGCTCCCATGTCCATGCCTCGTCCATCTGATAGTCGCGGAAGGACTGCACCGAGGTCGCCACCGGCCCCTGCCGCCCCGATGGGCGCAGCCGCATATCCACCTCATACAAGCGCCCGGCGGCTGTCTGCGCGGAAAGCGCCGTGATCAGCGCCTGCGTGAGCCGCGCATACCAGGCGCGCGGGGCCAGGGGCTTCAGGCCCACCGATTCCTCGGCCCCCGCAGCATCATAGATCACGATCAGATCCAGATCGGATGCCGCATTCAGCCGCCGCGCCCCAAGCGAGCCCATGCCCATGACCACCGCGCCCCGCCCCGGCGGGGGCCCGTGGCGCAGGGCCAGTTCCGCCACCACAAGCGGCAGCAGCGCGAAGATCGCGGCATCGGCGATATCGGCATATTCCTGACCGACCTGCGCGGCATCGGACAGGCCGCGCAGATGGTGAACGCCGACGCGGAACTGCCATTCATGCGCCCATCGGCGCGCATCTTCCAGCGCGCGTTCATAACCGCCGTCGCGCGCGGCCATCCGTTGCGCCAGCCGCTTCGCCAGATCCTCGCGCAGAAGCTGCGCCCCCGGCCATGGCGCGAAGAAAGAGCCGCCAAGAACAGCGTCCAGAACCTCAGGGTGGCGGCCAAGATAGGCGGCAAGGCCCGGCGCGGTGGCGCAGATATCGACGATCAGGTCGACCAGTGGGGGATTGGCCTCGAAAAGCGAAAAAAGCTGCACCCCTGCCGGCATGGCCTGAAGAAAGCCGTCGAAACGGCTCAGCGCCTCGTCGGGATGGGCGGCGCGGGTCATGCGGGCCAGAAGATCGGGCTTGATGCGCCGGAAAATCTGCTGCGCGCGGGTCGAACGCAGCGCCGGATAGCCGTCCCAACGCGCGATAATGGCCTGCGCGCTTTCCGACAGATCGGGCAAGGGCGCGCTGCCCGAGGGCGCGAAAAACGCATCGGTCAGCGTCTCGACCCGTTCCAGCCGCGCGCGCAGCGCCTGCGACCAGCCTTGCAGATCGTCGCAACCCATCATCCGGGCGATATTCAGCAAACCGTCGGAATCCCTGGGAAGTTCATGGGTCTGCGCATCATTGACCATCTGGATGCGATGCTCGATATCGCGGTGCTGGCGGTAATGATCGGCCAGTTCCGCGGCGATTTCGGGCGGCACCCAGCCCTTTTCCGCCAGCGCCGCAAGCGCGGGCACGGTGGCGCGCTGGCGCAGGCCGGGATCGCGCCCGCCCGCGATCAGCTGCCGGGTCTGGGTGAAGAATTCGATCTCGCGGATGCCGCCCTGCCCAAGCTTCATATTATGGCCCGGAATACTCAGCCGCCCGCCAAGCCCCTTATGATCGCGGATGCGCAGCCGCATGTCATGGGCATCCTGAATCGCCGCGAAATCAAGGTGTTTACGCCAAACGAAGGGGCGAAGATCGGTCAGGAAGCGGGCACCCGCCGCCAGATCCCCGGCGCAGGGACGGGCCTTGATATAGGCGGCGCGTTCCCAGGTGCGGCCCTCGGCCTCGTAATAGGTGAGCGCGGCCGAGGCAGACAGGCAGACCGGCGTGACCGAGGCATCGGGGCGCAGGCGCAGATCGGTGCGAAAGACATAGCCATGTTCGGTATTGTCCGAAAGCGTCGCCGCCATCCTGCGGGTCACGCGGATCAGCGCGGCGCGGGCATCCAGCAGATCATCCGCCCCATAGGCCGCGTCATCGAACAGCATGATCAGGTCGATGTCGGAACTGTAATTCAGTTCCCCCGCGCCCATCTTGCCCATGGCCATCGCGAAGATCCCGCCGGCATCGGCATCGGTATCGGGCAGCTTGCCGCGCGCGATCTCGTGGCGCAGATGGGCGCGCAGGGCCAGATCGGTGGCGCGATCGGCCAGATCGGTCAGCGCGCCGGTCACATCCTCAAGCGGCCAGACGCCACCCAGATCGGCAAGCGCCGCCATCAGCGCGACCCGGCGCTTGGCGCGGCGCAATACCGGCCCAAGCGCATCCCCGTCCAGCAGGTCGGCCCCCGCCAGCTCATCCCCGACCAGCCCGGCAGGGGTCGGCGCGCGGCCAAGCGCATCGGCCAGCCAGTCACCTTCCTTGAGCATGAGCGACCACAGATAGGGGCTGCACCCCGCCGCCCCCGCGATCAGATCGGAAAGCGGGGCGGCAAGGCCGGAAAACATGGCCCGCGCCTCGGCCGCACGGGCGGGGTCATGGGCGATGGGCAGGCGAGTGATGCGGGCAGCGAAATCCATCTGCCGAGTTAGGCCCGAAGCCGGGCGGGCGTCAATCGGGGCAGGCGCAGGGGCGATATCAATACTTGGCCTTGCCCCGGTGAGTTGCTACCGTCGCGGCCAATGGATGACGATCCGGGGCCCGCATGACTGAGGGGAAGATGCGCCACACGCTCACACATGCGCCGCAATTCTACGTCACGGCACCGCAGCCCTGCCCCTATCTGCATGGCCGGGCCGAGCGAAAGCTGTTCACCGCGCTTCATCCCGGCAACGCGCAGGAGCTGAACAACGCCCTGTCGCGGCAGGGCTTCCGGCGGTCCCAGAACGTGCTTTACCGGCCAAGCTGCGAAAGCTGCGTGGCCTGCATGTCGGCGCGGATCAGGGTGGCCGATTTCGCCCCCGGCCGGACGCAGCGGCGCGTGGCGCGGCGCAATGCCGATCTGAAGCGGCAGCCGACCAGTGCCTGGGCCACCGAGGAACAGTTCGACCTTTTCCGCCGCTATCTGGACGACCGCCACGCCGATGGCGGCATGGCCGATATGGATGTTTTCGAATTCGCCGCCATGATCGAGGAAACCGCCGTGCGCACCCGCGTCATCGAATATCGCGGCGGCGAAAGCATGGCGCAGGGCGATGATCTGGCCGCCGTCTGCCTGACCGATGTGCTGGATGACGGGCTGTCGCTTGTCTACAGCTTCTTCGATCCGGGGCTTCAGGCGCGCAGCCTCGGGTCCTATATCATTCTGGATCATATCGACCTCGCCCGGGAAAGCGGTTTGCCCTATGTCTATCTGGGGTATTGGGTGCCCGGCAGCCGCAAGATGGATTACAAATCACGCTTCGCCGCGCTGGAAATCTACAAGGGCGGGGTCTGGCGCGATATGGGCGATCCGGCCGATCACTGCAACGAGGCCCACCCCCTGGCCGTAGACCCCATTGTCGAGCAGGTGGCCCGGATCGACCTGCCGCGATCTTGAAATATTATTGCGCATAAGGATAAAATCGCGTCATTTTTGTCCATTTTGCGTATTGACCCTGCCGCGACCCGCCCATAGTTTGCGGCGGCGCGGCGTGGCCGCGGCTTGTTTATGCTGCGGCCCCACGGTTGCAATCACCAGATGAGGTTCCTATGTCCCGAAAAATGACGGGTGCGAGAATGGTTGTCGAAGCGCTGCGTGATCAGGGCGTCGACACGGTATTCGGTTATCCGGGCGGGGCAGTGCTGCCGATCTATGACGAGATCTTCCAGCAGAACGATATCCAGCACATTCTGGTGCGCCACGAACAGGGCGCGGTCCACATGGCCGAAGGCTATGCCCGCGCGACCGGCAAGCCGGGGGTGGTGCTTGTCACCTCGGGGCCGGGTGCGACCAATGCGGTCACGGGGCTGACCGACGCGCTTCTGGATTCGATCCCGCTGGTGGTGCTGTCGGGTCAGGTGCCCACCTTCCTGATCGGCACCGATGGTTTTCAGGAAGCCGATACCGTCGGCATCACCCGGCCCTGCACCAAGCATAACTGGCTGGTCAAGGAGACCGAGAAACTGTCCCATACCATCCACCGCGCCTTCCATGTCGCGACCTCGGGGCGGCCGGGGCCGG
>JAUNTV010000081.1:7783-10409 GCA_030538515.1 Paracoccus sp. (in: a-proteobacteria) | reverse complement strand
ATCCGCGCCGAAAACATCGCCCGCCAGCAGATCGCCGCCCGCATCCTGCGCGGCGCGGACATGGCCGCCGATCCGCATGGCTCGCATCTGTGGCTGCGCCTGCCCGTGCATTGGCAGGCACGGGATTTTGCCGATCACGCCGACCGCGCCGGGGTCTCCATCCTGCCCGCAAGCGCCTTCGCCACCGCCACCGCGCCTGAACAGGCGGTGCGCATCTCGCTTGGCGTCGTTCCCGACCATGACGAGCTGGAAGACGGCCTCGAACAACTCGCAGGTCTGATGGACAGGCCGCTTGCGGTGCCGGTGCAGGTCTGACGCCCGCCGCGGCTGACCGGGCCACCTTATGCGCGGCGCAGAACGATCAGCCCCGAGCAGACGATCAGCGCCGCACCGATCAGCATGCCCTGTGTCGGCACATCGCCGAATGCCAGAAAGCCGAACAGCGCCCCCCATGCCAGCAGCGAATATTGCAGCGGCGCGACCACGGCGGCATCGGCCAGTTTCAGCGCGCGCGTGACCAGAACATGCGCGGTCATGGCAACCACGCCAAGCAGCGCCAGAAGCCCCAGATCAAGCCCGGACTTCACGGGCTGCCAGTCGAAAGGGGCCAGCACCAGCCCGGCGATCAGCGCCGCCGAGGTCTGGAACAGCACCAGATCACGGTCCGGCGTGGTGCGCAGGAAGCGGCCCAGAAGCATCATGCCCGCAAAGGCCGCCGTGCCGAGCAGCGCGAAAATCGCGCCCGGCTCGAAAATGCGCAGCGAGGGGGCCAGCAGGATCATCACGCCCAGAAACCCCACGGCGACCGCCGCCCAGATGCGCGCGCCGACGCGTTCGCGCAGAATCAGCGGCGAAACGGCAACGACATAGATCGGCGCGGCCATCCAGAAGGCCAGGGCATCGGCCAGCGGCAGCGACGAGACGGCAAGATAGAACAGGAACACCTCGGCCGTGGTCAGCACGGCGCGCAGCAGCTGAAGGCGCGGGCGCGGGGCTTCCCGAAGGCGCGTGGCCAGGCTGCGGCCACGCAGCACGAAGGGTGCCAGAAAAAGCAGCGCCGCGACCGAACGCAGCAGCACCACCTGCGCCACACCGTAATCGGCGACCAGCCATTTCCCGATCGCGTCGTTCATCGCGAAGACCGCCATGCCAAGCAGCATCAGCAGTGAACCGGCCATGTTGGGGGTCATTTCCGGGCCTTTGTTCAGAAAAAACCCGGCGCCAGAATGACGCCGGGCCAGTCGGTTTCGTGCGCGGCTTAGTTCCGCAGTTCGGCCAGCACGTTCTGGACATGTTCGACCACATCGGCGCCGATGCTGTCCTTGTGCTTGTCATAGACGACCTGCGACTTTTCCAGCATGCGGGCCTGTTCCTCGGGCGTGATCTCGTTGAAGGTCAGCCCGGCCGCTTCCATCTTTTCAAGCGAGGCGCGGTTGAGATCCTGAATGACCTGACGTTCCACGTCACGCCCGACCGCCGCGCAATCGCGCAGCGCCTGCTGTTCCTCGGGCGAGTAGCGGTCGAAGATCGCTTTCGAGAACAGGAACAGGAAGGGCGTATAGGCGTGGCGCGTCTCGCTGAGGTGGTTCTGGACTTCGTAGAATTTCGAGGTGTCGATGGTCACGTAAGGGTTTTCCTGCGCATCGATCGCCTTGGTTTCGAGCGCCGAGAACACCTCACCGAAGGCCATCGGCGTGGCGTTCGCGCCGAAGTTCGAGAAGGTGTCGAGGAAGATGTTATTCTGCATCACCCGCACCTTGAGACCCTGAAAGTCCTCCCATTTTTCGATGGGCTGGCGCGAGTTCGACATGTTGCGGAAGCCGTTCTCCCAATAGGCGAGGTTGATCAGCCCCAGATCGGCCAGCTTCTCGTTCAGGGAATCGCCGAATTCACCGTCCATGACGGCATAGGCTTCCTCGGAATTGCGAAACAGGAAGGGCAGATCGAACACGCCAAGCGAGGGCACCATGCCAACCAGCGGCGAGGAAGAGGTCACGACCGCTTCCTGCGTGCCGGTGCGCAGCGCCTGCGTGGCTTGCAGGTCGCCGCCAAGCGCGCCGCCCCAGAAAGCCTGCATCTTCATCTTGCCGCCGGTGGTTTCGTCCAGACAGGCCTGCATCGCCTTGATGCCGTCATTGACCGGGTGGTCTTCGTTGATACCGTTCGAGACGCGGAAGGTGCGGTCCTGGAAATCGGCGAATGCCGGGGCTGCGGTTGCCAGCACGGTCGTCAGCAGGATCGCGGTTTTGGTCAGATGTTTCATGGTTCCTCCGATGGTGATCAGTTTCTTGGTATGATGTCAGCCGAGCCAGTTCGCCGGCACGATGACGATTTCAGGGACAAGCACCAGCAGCAGCAGAACCGCCACCTGCGCCAGCAGGAAGGGCCAGACGCCGATGATGACCTTGCCCAGTGGAACGCGCCCGACGCCGCTGACCACGTTCAGCACCACGCCCACAGGCGGGGTCAGCAGGCCGATACAGCAATTCATGATGAACATGACGCCGAAATAGACCGGATCGATGCCTGCCTTGATGACGATGGGCATCAGCACCGGCGTCAGGATCAGCACGGTGGGCGTCAGATCCAGCGCCGTGCCGACGACCAGGATCAGGATCATGATGAC
>JAUNTV010000081.1:0-7758 GCA_030538515.1 Paracoccus sp. (in: a-proteobacteria) | reverse complement strand
GGGGCGGCTGATCAGCGGCTCGATATAGCCGGTGATCTCGGCGGGGATATTGGCCGCGGTGATCAGCCATGCCGACACCAGAGCCGCGCAGACAAGGAACATGATCGCGGCAGTGGTGCGCCCGGCCGATATCAGAACGCGCGGCAGATCGCGCGGGCTCAGTTCGCGATAGATGAACATGCCGACGAACAGCGCGTAGAAGGCTGCGACGACGGCGGCCTCGGTCGGGGTCACGACGCCCATCTTGATGCCGCCAAGGATGATGACCGGCATGCCCAGTGCCCAGACCGCGCGGGCCGAGGCGCGGCCGCGATCCGCCCATGAGGCGCGGGGCAGCGTGTCCACCTTGTCCTTGCCGGCAACGATCATCCAGGTGATCGCCAGCGATACGCCCATCAGGATGCCCGGCACGATGCCCGCCATGAACAGCTTGGAAATCGACACATTGGCCGCGACGCCGAAGATGATGAAGGCCATCGAGGGCGGGATGACCGGCGCGATGACGCCGCCCGCCGCGATCAGCCCGGCGGAACGCGGCACGTTATAGCCCGCCTTCGCCATCATCGGGATCAGGATGGCCGCCAGCGCCGCCGTATCCGCCGCCGCCGAACCGGAAATCGAGGCCATGATGATCGCCGCGATAATGGCCACCAGCCCCAGCCCGCCCCGGATATGGCCCACGCAGGTGATCGCGAATTCGATGATCCGCTTGGAAAGCCCGCCCGCGTTCATCAGCTCGCCCGCAAGGATGAAGAACGGGATTGCCAGAAGCGTGAAGGTATCGGCCCCGATCAGCATGTTCTGGGCGATGATCTGGGTGTTGAACATGCCCATATAGGTCATGAGCATCACGCCGCAGAAAATCAGTGCGAAGGCGACCGGCGCGCCAATGGCCATCGCCCCCAGAAGCGAGGCGATAAAGATCAGAAGGGTCATGTTGCGCGTTCCGCCAGTTCTTCGGGGGTGAGTTTCTCACCCGCGAATTCGTTGATCTCATGTTCGGTGATGCGGCCTGTCAGCAGCCGGAACAGCCGCTCGGTCGTGACCAGGATGATGCCCGCAGCGGCGAATACGCCGACCCCGTAGACCCATGCCATCGAGACGCCCGACACCGGCGCTTTCATCGCCGCGTTGATCGGAACCTGCTTCCACGCCCCGACCAGCAACACCGCCGAGACATAGATGATCAGCAGGTTCGACGCCCCCATCATGATCAGCCGCCCGCGCCGCCCAAGCTGCGCGACCAGTGTTTCCATGCCCATGTGCAGGTGATGGTTATGCGCCACCACCGCGCCGATGAAGGTCAGCCAGACGAAGGCGAAGCGCGACAGTTCCTCGGAAATCGGGATGCCCGAATTCGCCGTATAACGCAGGACCACATTGACAAAGACCATGATCGCCATGCTGCCAAGCAGAAATGCCAGCACATAATCAAGGCAGCGAAAGAAGGCATCTCCAATCCGTTTCAGCATCCCCTCAGACCCTCCCGGCAAGGCCGCGCGCGGCCAGATTTCGGATCAGTTCCCGCGTGCCGAAGCGCCATTCGGGGCAATTGTCGGACCGATCCACCCAGTTGATCAGCCGCCCCAGGCGCGGGCTGGCGATTTCCACGCGGTCGCCGATCTCATGGGTGAAGCCCAGACCGGGACCGCGGCGGTCCTTCACGGGGGCGAACATCGTGCCCAGAAACAGCATGGCGCCATCGGGATATTGATGCGAGCGGTTCAGAAGCTGCGCCGCCAGATCGGCGGGCTTGCGGCTGATCGCCTGCATCGGGCTTTCGCCGGTCATCTCAAAACCGTCCTTGCCTGTGACATGAAGCGAGACCAGCACCTGCCCCAGATCGTCCAGCGTGAAGCCGGCGTCGAACAGCCGGATGAACGGCCCGATCGCGCAGGAGGCGTTGTTATCCTTGGCCTTGCCCAGAAGCAGCGCCGAGCGGCCCTCGACATCGCGCAGGTTCACGTCATTGCCAAGGCTCGCGCCCAGGATCGTGCCGTCCGAGCGGATCGCAAGGACGATTTCCGGCTCGGGGTTGTTCCATTCCGACATGGCGTGAATACCGACCAGATCGCCACACCCGACCGAGGACATGGGCTGCGACTTGGTGAAGATCTCGGCATCCGGGCCGATGCCGACTTCCAGATATTGTGACCACAGGTTTATTTCCTGCAACAAGGCCTTGACCTGCGCCGCCTTTTCGGACCCTGCCGGGACGCCGCGAAGGTTCTCGCCGATGACGGGGGCCAGCTTGTCGCGGATATCGTTGGCGCGGGCGGCATCGCCGCGCGCCTGTTCCTCGATCACGCGCTCCAGCATGCTGTCGGCAAAGGTGACGCCGGCGGCCTTGATCGCCTGAAGATCGGGCGGGGCCAGAAGCCGGCCCCTGCTGGCGTCAAGAAAATCATCCAGCGCGCCCAGATCGGGCAGGTCGCCTGCACCGCGCAGGCGCGCGGCCAGATCGGGCAGTTCCAGAAGGCCCGACATGGTGGCGGCGATGCCCGAAAGGTCCAGAACCCGGCCCGCGCGGATTGTGACCGGGCAAGGCCCCTGCTGCGCATTGCACCAGACGCGCCCGACAAGAAGGGCATCATCCGCGTCCTGCGGCAGAATCTGTGCCGCGCGCAATGCCTGTGATGTCGTCATGTGCCTCTCCCTTAAGTCTGTGGCGCCCCCCGCGCCATGCTGACCCTGACGTGTCAGACAATATTACAACATGGCTAGTCGAGCGTCTTCCGGCTGTCCATCGGAATCTTGGGGCCATGGCCGCTGCGGGCCATCTCTTTCATCATCCCAGAACCTCCAGCGCCAGCCCGATTCGTTCGGCCGAGCCGAGAAGATGCGCGCGCATCGTGGCGCGGGCGTTTTGCGGATCGCGCGCGGCGATGGCGCGCAGGATCGGCCCATGCTCGTCAAGCGTCACGGCATGGATATGATCCGCCGGGTGTTGGGCGCGCGCCTCAAGGATCACATGGCCGATCCGGTCCGAGATGGCACCGACGAATTGCACGAAATAATCATTGCCGGTGGCGGCGGCGATGATGCGGTGAAATTCCAGATCGGCGGCGACGCTTTCGGCGACCTGATCGCTCGCGTGGTCCATCCGGGCGATCGCTTCGGTCAGTTGCGCCAGATGTTCGGGGCTGCGATGCACGGCGGCAAGACCGGCAGATTCGATTTCCAGCGGCAGGCGCAGTTGATAGAGATCGCGGAAGGCGTGGCGGTCCATGCTGCCGCCATCCTCCAGCCGGATATGGCGCTGCGGCAGGTCGGTCACGAAAGCGCCGATGCCCTGGCGCGTCTCGACCAGCCCTTCGCTGCGCAGTTGGGCGATTGCCTCGCGGATCACCGTGCGGCTGACGCCGAAGCTTTTCGACATCGCATGTTCGGTGGGCAGCCTGTCGCCGGATTTCAGCGAACCTTGCTGGATGCGATGCGAAATCTGCGCCGCCACCCTTGCGGGAAGATGTTCGACGCGGGGGATTTCCATACTGTCCATGGCGGCCTTTCGTGACACGTCCGGCTTAGCGCGGGCTGATCTGGCAAGCGGGGTTCATGATGCCCTGCGGGTCGACCGCCTGCCGGATCGCGTTCAGCAGGTTGCGGCGCACATCGGTCAGTTCCGCCTCGAACTCGGGCCTTTTCAGCCGCCCGATCCCGTGTTCGGCGCTGATCGAGCCGCAATAGCCCGCCAGAACCGCGCCGATGATCTTCTTGGCCTGATGGATCTGCGCATCGACCGTATCCGGCCCGTGCGAAGGATCGGGAAAGACATTGAGATGAACGTTCCCGTCGCCGACATGGCCGTAAGAGACGCAGACCGCGCCCGGCATCGCGCCCGCCAGCGCGGCCTCGGCCTCGGTGACGAAATCGGCCAGTCTCGACAGTGGAACCGACAGATCGGTGCGCAGATGCTTGCCGCGCCGCGCCTGACCTTCGTTCATGCCTTCGCGGATCAGCCACAGATTACGCGCCTGTGTCGTCGATTGCGCCACGACGCCATCGACGACCAGCCCCGATTCGATGGCGCTTTCCAGAAACTGTTCCATCAGCCCGTCGATATCGACAAGGCCGGAGCCGGAAATCTCCATCAGCGCATAGGCGGGATAATCGCCCGCAAGCGGCATGGGCAGATCGGGGATGGCTTCGCGCGCAAGCACCATGGCCAGCGGCGGCATGAATTCGAAAGCCGACATCAGATCACAGCAATCGTGGCGCGCGCGGCGATAAAGCGTGATCACATCCTCAAGCCGGTTCAGCGCCAGAAGCGCCGTCGCGGTCTTTTCGGGACGCGGCAGCAGCTTGACGGATGCGGCGGTGACGATGCCCAAAGTGCCCTCGGCCCCGATGAAAAGCTGCTTCAGGTCGATGCCGCGATTGTCCTTGCGCAGCCGCGTCAGCCCGTCGAAGACCGTGCCGTCGGGCAGCACGACCTCCAGCCCCAGCACCATCTCGCGCATCATGCCATAGCGCAGCACGTTCAGCCCGCCGGCATTGGTCGAGACATTGCCGCCGATCTGGCATGTGCCCTGCGCGCCCAGGGCCAGGGGAAAGAACAGCCCGGCACCGTCGACCTGCTGCTTGAAGGCTTCCAGCACGACGCCCGCTTCGACCACCGCCGAGAAATCATCGGCATCGATCTGGCGGATGCGGTTCAGCCGCTCAAGGCTCAGGACGAGTTGCCGCGCGGGCGCGTCGGGCACGCCGCCCAGAACAAGCCCGGTATTCCCGCCCTGCGGCACGATCCCAAGGCCCAGTTCCGCCGCCGCGACGACGCAGGCCGAGACTTCGGCGGTGTTGCGCGGGCGCAGCACGGCGACGGCATCGCTGGTGACATCGCCGTGCCAGTCGCGGCAATAACGCGCGGTGGCCTCGCCGGTCAGCACGATGTCGCCGTCCAGACGCGCGCGCAACCCGTCCTCTGGCGAGAGTGTTCCCTGATTGCCCAATGCTGCTCCTCCGACCGAATCCGCAAAAAACGGTTTGCTTGGCTGTGCGCGCAGGTTATCAGACAACCATACCAATTCAAGCGCAGAGGACGCGGGTAATGCATATCATGATCATTGGTGCGGCGGGGATGGTGGGCCGCAAGCTGAGTCAGCGCCTGATCGCCATGGGCGGGCTGGGGGATGCGCCGGTCGGGCGGCTGACGCTGGTTGACGTGGTCGCGCCTGACGCGCCTGCGGGCTTTTCCGGCACCGCTGATCCGGTCGCCGCCGATCTGTCCGCGCCGGGCGTGGCCGCGCGGCTGATCGAGACGCGCCCCGACGTGATCTTCCACCTTGCCGCCATTGTCTCGGGCGAGGCCGAGCAGGATTTCGAAAAAGGATACCGCATCAATCTGGACGGCACCCGCGCGCTGTTCGAGGCGATCCGGCTGGCGCATCTTCAGGACGGCTACCGCCCGCGCGTGGTCTTCGCCTCGTCCATCGCCGTTGTCGGCGCGCCGCTGCCCTTCCCGATCCCGGATGATTTCCACACCACGCCCCTGACCAGCTATGGCACGCAGAAGGCCATCAGCGAGCTGCTGCTGGCCGATTATTCCCGCCACGGCTTTTTCGACGGGATCGGCATCCGCCTGCCCACCGTCTGCATTCGTCCGGGCAAGCCGAACAAGGCGGCTTCGGGGTTTTTCTCGAACATCCTGCGCGAGCCGCTGATCGGGCAGGAAGCCGTGCTGCCGGTGCCCGAAACCATCCGCCACTGGCATACCTCGCCGCGTTCGGCCGTGGGCTTCATGATCCATGGCGCGACCATCGATCTTGACCGCGTGGGCCCGCGCCGCAACCTGTCGATGCCCGGCCTTTCCGCGACGGTCGGCGAACAGATCGAGGCCCTGCGCCGCGTCGCGGGCGACAAGGCCGTGGCGCTGATCCGGCACGAACCCGACGCCATGATCACCCGCATGTGCGAAGGCTGGGCACCGGGGTTCGAGGCAAGGCGCGCCCGCGAACTGGGCTTCACCGCGGAAAGCAGCTTCGATGAGATCATCCGCGTCCATATCGAGGACGAACTCGGGGGGGCGCTATGAGCGGCGCGAAAATCGCCTTTCTCGGGACCGGGCTGATGGGCGCGCCGATGGTGCGCCGCCTTCTGGGCGCGGGGCACCGGGTCACTATCTGGAACCGGGCACACGAAAAGGCGCAGGCACTGGCGGAAGCGGGGGCGGTGGTTGCCGAAAGCCCCGTGGTGGCGGTGGATGGCGCGGATTTCGTGTTCACGATGCTGTCGGACGGGCCGGCGGTTGCCTCGGTCCTGTTCGATTCGGGCGCGGCGGCGGCGCTTGCGCCCGGCGCGGTGGTGATCGACACATCCTCGATCGCGCCCGCCGATGCCCGCGACCACGCCGCCCGGCTGGCGGATATGGGGATCAGGCATGTCGACAGCCCGGTTTCGGGCGGCACCGTGGGCGCCGAGGCCGGAACCCTGGCCCTGATGGCCGGGGGGGACGCTGAAACCATCGCGCGTATCGCGCCGGTGATGGAACCCCTGGGGCGGCTTACCCATGTCGGGCCTTCCGGCGCGGGGCAGGTCTGCAAGCTGGCCAATCAGCAGATCGTCGCCATCACCATCGGCGCATTGGCCGAGGCGATGATGCTGGTTTCCGCAGGCGGCGCGGATCGCGCGAAATTCCGGGACGCGATCCGGGGCGGCTTTGCCGAAAGCCGCATTCTGGACCTGCACGGCGCGCGCATGGTGGCGCGCGATTTCAAGCCCGGTGGCCCGTCGCGGCTGCAATTGAAGGATCTGAACGGTGTGGCCGATGTCGCGGCGCAAAACGGGCTGACCCTTCCGCTTACGGAAACCGTCCGCGGCGAATTTTCCGATTTCGTAAACTCCGGCCATGCCGAGACCGATCACAGCGGGCTTCTGCTTCATGTCGAGGCACTGAATGAAACCGCAGGCAAGGGGCAGCAATCATGACTGACAAACCGGCCCGCCGCCTGCGTTCGCAGGACTGGTTCGACAACCCCGATCATGCCGACATGACCGCGCTTTATCTTGAGCGCTTCATGAATTACGGCACCACGCCCGAGGAATTGCGCGCCGGCCGCCCCATCATCGGCATTGCGCAATCGGGCAGCGATCTGAACCCCTGCAACCGCCATCACCTTGATCTGGCCAGGCGCGTGCGCGACGGCATCCGCGATGCGGGCGGCATTCCCATCGAATTCCCCACCCATACGCTGTTTGAAAACTGCAAGCGGCCGACCGCCGCGCTGGATCGCAATCTTGCCTATCTGGGGCTGGTGGAACTGCTTTACGGCTATCCTTTCGACGGGGTGGTGCTGACCACGGGTTGCGACAAGACCACGCCTTCTGCGATCATGGCCGCCGCCACCGTCGATATTCCCGCCATCGTCCTGTCGGGCGGCCCGATGCTGGATGGCTGGCATGATGGCGAACTGGTCGGCTCGGGCGCGGTGATCTGGCGTCAGCGCCGCAAATATGCCGCAGGCGAGATCACGCGCGACGAATTTCTGGAAGCGGCACTGGGTTCCGCGCCCTCGGTCGGGCATTGCAACACCATGGGCACGGCATCCACGATGAACGCCATCGCCGAGGCCCTGGGCATGTCGCTGACCGGATGCGCCGCGATCCCGGCGGCTTACCGCGAACGCGGGCAGATGGCCTATCGCACCGGACGGCGCGCGGTGGAACTGGTGATCGAGGATATCCGCCCGTCCCATATCCTCACGCGGGAGGCGTTTCTGAACGCGATCCGGGTCAATTCCGCGATTGGCGGGTCCACCAACG
>JAUNTV010000080.1:5364-10514 GCA_030538515.1 Paracoccus sp. (in: a-proteobacteria) | reverse complement strand
TCAGGGATCTCTTTGGCCATGATATATTCCTTTACGTTGCGATTTACGGGCCTTCCTCCAAGGGTGAGGGCCGCGAAGCCGCGCCTATAGCCGAAACCGGGCGGGCAGGCAAGGGGGCGTGGCCCGGAACGGAAAATGCCGCCGGCGCGCGTCCGGCGGCATCCTTGCGCTTTCGCCTTCCGATCCTACAGCTTGCCGTCGCGCTGCTGGATCATCATGAAGGTGTCATAGGTATATTCCGCCGTCTGGTTATAGAGATACCAGTCATCGCGGAAGGATTTGATCGAGCTCCAGATCGTGTTCCAGGCCGGGTTACTGGCGTCCAGCCCGGCATAGACTTCGTTGGCGGCATCAAAGAAGGCGGCCATGATCTCGGGGCTGAAGGGGCGAAGCTGCGCGCCGCCCGCCACCAGTTCCTTCAGCGCGGTCGGGTTCAGCCAGTCGTATTTTTGCAGCATGTCGGCATCGGCGGCCTGACAGGCGGTGCGCAGGATCGACTGATATTGCGCGGGCAGCGATTCCCAGCGGTCCTTGTTGAACAGGAAGTGAACCGTCGGGCCACCTTCCCACCAGCCGGGATAGTAGTAGTAAGGGGCCACCTTGGCGAAGCCGAGCTTCTGGTCATCATAGGGGCCGACCCATTCCGCCCCGTCGATCGTGCCCTTTTCCAGCGCCGGGTAGACATCGCCGCCGGCAAGCTGCTGGGGCACGACGCCAAGCTTTTCGGCCACCACGCCGGCGAAGCCGCCGATGCGCACCTTCAGGCCGCGGAAGTCCTCGATGGTGTTCAGCTCCTTGCGATACCAGCCGCCCATCTGCACGCCGGTATTGCCGCCGGGCAGACCGTAAAGGTTCTGCGTGGCAAGGAAATCGTTGAACAGCTCGTTCCCGCCGCCATGATAGAGCCATGCGTTATGCGCCCGCGCCGAAAGCGCGAAGGGCACGGCCGAGCCGAGCGCCCATGTCGGATCCTTGCCCCAGTAGTAATAGGCCACCGTATGGCACATATCGACGGTGCCATCGGCGGCCGCATCGGCGGCTTGCAGGCCGGGGACAAGCTCACCCGCGGCATAGACCTGGATCTGGAACTTGCCGTCGGTCGCGTCGCTGACCATCTTGGACAGAACCGCGGAATTGCCGAAGATCGTGTCCAGGGCCTGCGGGAAGGACGAGGTGAGCCGCCAGGTGATGGTCGGCTGTTCCTGCGCGATGGCCGGAGCCGCCAGCGAGGTCGCCGCCGCGGCAGTCGCCCCCCCAAGCGTGGCATGGGTCAGAAAGCGCCGGCGGTCGAGTTTCGATTTATCGGTCATGTATCCTCCTCAACGCGGGGTTCCCTGTGGCCCCGCTTGGCGCGTAATGTGCATGGCCCCGCCCGTTCTGTCGAGATGAAAGACCGGGCGGGCCGCGAAAAAGTCGGCAACGCCCCCCCGTCCGGGGTGTGTGACGCAGCGGAAGCTTCACCATTGATCCGTTTGATTTCAATCCCTTGCGGCGAAAGACGGGGCAGGGCATCCACGCCCGGATGCGCCGAAGGCTGCGTAATGCGGAAGCGGTTGCGCGGGCGGGCATGAAGCGGGTGATGGCGGGACCGGGTGGCGGGCGGGGCGATTTTCACGCCTTTTCATCGCCCGGCGCTCTTTATACACTTCCCCGCGTGGTCAGGCGGCAGGGAGAGAAGATGTCTGCAACCCGTTTCGACGCCGATGCGCGTCAGGGGCTGGCGATGCTTTCGCCGCCGCTTGTCTATGTGCTTCTGATGCTGGCGGCACCGCTGCTGACCATTCTGGCCTATTCCTTCCTGAAGGATGGCTATCTGACCGTCATCCGCGAGTTCACGCTTGAGAACTACCTGACCGTCTTCACCGATCCGGTGTTTCACCGGGTGATGCTGCGCTCGCTCTGGGTGGCGATGCTGGTGACGCTGGTGACGGTGGTGCTGGCATTCCCGGTGGCCTATTTCCTGTCCTTCGTGGTCCGGCCCGAGCGCAAGGCCATGTGGCTTTTCCTGATCACCATCCCGTTCTGGACCTCGTATCTGATCCGGGTGTTTCTGTGGAAGGCGATTCTGGCCGAGAACGGGGTCATCAATTCCGTGGTCACGCTGCTGCCCTTCGTCGAGGGTCAGCCCTTCGGCAACATGCTGTTCAATGTGCAGGCCATGGTGATCACGCTGGCCCATGCCTATGCGCCTTTCGCCATCCTGCCGATCTATGTGGCGCTGGAGAAGATCGACCGGTCGTTGCTGGAAGCCGGACAGGATCTGGGCGAATCGCGCCTGATGACCTTCTGGCGCGTGACCCTGCCCCTGGCCATGCCGGGCGTGCTGGCCGCGACGCTGATCGTCTTCATCCCCACCATCGGCGATTACGTCACGCCCGAACTGATCGGGGGCGGCAAGACGCCCATGATCGCCAATATGGTGCAATCCAACATGCTGCCGCAGGACAACCGCCCGATGGGTTCCGCGCTGGCGGTCACGGCCATGGTGATCGTGGCCATCGTCAGCGTGACCTTCCTGTTTCTCAACCGCCGCTTCCTGAGGGCGCGGCAATGAAGGGCCGGGGTCTGCAAAGCTATGTGCTGCTTTATCTGGTCTTCCTTTACGGGCCGATCCTGCTGCTGCCGGTCTTCGCCTTCAACAACGGCACCATCATCGCCTTTCCGCTGAAGGGCTTCACGACCGAGTGGTTCGGCCAGATGGCCGGCAATCTGACACTCAGGCGCGCGTTTGCCAATTCGCTGATCATCGCGCTTTCCTCGGCGGTTTTCGCGACCTGTCTGGGGATTTTCGCCGCCCGCGCCAGCACGCGCCATAACTTCCCCGGCAAGGCCGGGCTGATGGGGCTGATCATGCTGCCCCTTGTGCTGCCCGAGATCATCGTGGCCATGTCGCTTCTGGTCGTGCTGCTGTCCATCGGGATCAAGCTGTCGATCTATACGGTGATCCTTGGCCATACGCTGATCTGCATGCCCTATGCGATCGCCATTCTGACCACGGCCTTCAACAGCCTTGACAAATCGCTTGAGGAAGCGGCCCAGGATCTGGGCGAGACGAAATTCAGCGCCTTCCGGCTGGTGATCCTGCCCCTGGTGATGCCGGGGATCATCGCGTCGCTGCTGATGAGCTTCACGATCTCGCTGGACGAGTTCATCATCGCCTTCTTCCTGGCCGGCAGCGAGCCGACATTGCCGACCTATATCTACAGCCAGCTGCGTTTCCCGAAATCCGTGCCGGTCATCATGGCGCTTGGCACGGTGCTGGTGCTGGTCTCGATCCTGATGCTGACCGTGGCCGAATATTTCCGCCGTCGCGGCGTTGCCCGCACCGGCCAGAAGGGGCATGGCGGGTTCATCTGATCCGCCCGGCCAACCCTTGCGAAATTCCCGCGCCGGATCGCAAGGGAGGGCTGGAAATCCGCCCCCGTGGCGGGCATGAAGGACCTGTGCCCGGCGCGGCAGGAATTGACGACACCCACCACCCAGGCTTTCTGACGAGACCCCGCAATGAGCAGCACCGCCCCCGTTACGGCCACCACCCTCAAGGCCCGGACCGCCGGCCGCAATGCCGAGTTGCAGGCGGCGCGCCCGATGATCGAATGCCGCGAGGTTCACAAATATTACGGCGATTATCACGCGCTGCGCGGCATCGATCTGGATATCCGCGAGGGCGAGTTCTTCTCGCTTCTGGGGCCATCGGGCTGCGGCAAGACCACGCTTTTGCGCACCATCGCGGGGTTCGAGGGGATCGGCTCGGGCGTGGTGCTGATCGACGGGCGTGACATGGCCGATGTGCCGGCCAACCGGCGCCCGACCAATATGGTCTTTCAGTCCTATGCCATCTTCCCGCATCTGAGCGTGGCCGAAAACGTGGCCTTCGGGCTGCGCCGCGATCCGCGCCCGCGCGCCGAAAAGGCCGCCGCCGTGGATGAGGCGCTGAAGATGGTGGGCCTGTCGGGTTACGGCGCGCGCGCCGCGCATGCGCTTTCGGGCGGGCAGCGCCAGCGGGTGGCGCTGGCGCGCGCGCTGATCCTGAAACCCAAGGTTCTGCTGCTGGATGAGCCGCTTTCCGCGCTGGATCGCAAGATGCGCGAGCAGATGCAGGTCGAGCTTATCAAGCTGCAACGTCAGGTCGGTATCACCTTCGTTCTGGTCACACATGACCAGGAGGAGGCGCTTGTCATGTCGGACCGGATCGCGGTGATGTTCGACGGCCAGATCGCGCAGCTCGACTACCCCGAGGCCATGTATTCCCGCCCCGTAAGCCGCCGTGTCGCGGATTTCATCGGGGTGATGAATTTCCTGCCCGCCGAGGAAATCTCGGAATCCGGCACCCATATCCGCATCGATGTCGAAGGTTTCGGCGAGATCGACATCCCGCGCGGCAATCTGGCGGCGAAAAACCCCGATGACGCGGGCGCCAGCATCGGCTTCCGCCCCGAGGCCATGTCGATCTTCGCCGAGGGTCAGCAGCCCGCCAGCGCCGCCCGGCACAGCGGTGCCGTGATCGATGAAGTGGTCTATTACGGCGACATGACCTATTACGATGTCCGCTTCGACGAGGCCGACGGCACGCTTTCAAAGCCGGTGCGGATCTCGATGCGCAATGTCTTTGGCCGCGATATCCCCGATGTCGGCACCCGCGCCACTGTCACATGGTCGCCCGATTCGCTGATCCTGTTTCGCTAGGACGCGGGGGCGTCTTCACGGTGCCGGGGGATCGTCCTGCAACAGCAGATCGGCGGTCACGTCATCGGTGACAAGCGCATTGGCCAGCCCGGTTTCCAGCAAGACCCGCATGATCCGGACCTTGTGCGGGCCGGCAGCGGCCAGGACGCGTTCGGGCACGCGGCTGAGCGTGGACAGGTCGATGCCGATGGTCTGCGCATCCAGCGCTGATGAGACAAGCCCGCCCCGCGCATCCAGAAAGCGGCAGACCACATCGCCGATCGCGCCCGCCCCGGTCAGCGCCGCCGGGTCGAACCCGTCAGGCAGGCCGCTGCGCACCAGATAGCTGCGTGGCGAGATATCGCTGCATGTCAGGATCGCCGCGTCGAGTTTCTGGAACTTCTCGAAATGCGAATGAAAGCCGGATTGGGCCAGAAAGATGTCCCGGTCGATCTGGCTGGCCAGAAAGATCGGGGCCGCCAGCA
>JAUNTV010000080.1:0-5354 GCA_030538515.1 Paracoccus sp. (in: a-proteobacteria) | reverse complement strand
GAGCCGTGCCGCAAAGCCCGAGGCGATGCCGAAAGCGTTGAAGCTTTCGCCATGGCTGGTCCCCCCGATCATCGAGATGACCTCGACCTCGGGGCGGTCATGGGCGGGCATGCGGTCGATGGCCGCCTGCAAGGTCAGCCCCCAGGACACCCCGATGCGCTGCCACGCACCCGCGCGCAGCCGGTCCGAGATCAGCCCCGCCAGCGCGATCCCGACCGGCAGGTGAAAATCGTAACGATCAGGGTGCGAGGGCACGACCAGGGCCTGCGCCAGCCCGTAGCGCTGGCGCAGCGCATCCTGACTTTCCAGACGCGGCAGATGCGGGCTTTCGATCTCGATACGCACCATGCCGGTCTGGCGCGCCCGCTGGATCGCCTGGTTCACCCTGAGCCGCGTCACCCCCAGAAGCCGCGCGATCTCGGCCTGGGTCATCTCGTTCATATAGTAGTGCCAGCAGACTTCGGCGGCAAAGGCTTCCGGGTCTTTCAGTGAATCATGCGCCATTCCGGCATCTCGCCGTGATCGGCGGGGCGCTGTCAAGCGGCGAGAATGTGCCAAATGTATGAACGTCGTTACATTTGCATTTTTTCGCTTGCCTTGGCCTTCGCTTCCCTGCCAGACTGCGATCATTGAAAGAGGGGCGGGCCAGAGAAGGGCTTGTCGATTTCCCGGCCCGGACCCTCGCATCAGGGGAGGAAAAAAGATGAGGAAGATGCTGAAACCTAGTGGCTCGACGCTGGCGCTTCTGCTGGTCGCGGGTCAGGCGATGGCACTGGACGAAGATTTCTACCGTCAGGCCGGGGCGCAATTCGCCGGCGTGACGCTGCGCGGCGTGACCGAATCGACGCCTGCCTCGAACTACGTGCGCGAGGTGCTGGCACCGCGATTCGAGGAGCTGACCGGTATCAAGGTCGATATCGAGACGACCTCATGGGACCAGATGTATGACAAGGCCATCAAGGATATGGAGGCCAGGACCGGCATCTACGATATGGTCTATATCGAACAGGATATCGTTTATGCCTATCTGGCGCGCAATTTCCTGATCAACCTGACCCAAACGCTTGAGGAAAAGCCCGAACTCAGGGCCCCCAGCTATGATGAGACGCGCCTGACCAGCTTCGCCGACAACTTCCGGCAGGACGGCGATCTTTACGGCATGCCGATGGAAGCCTTCATCAAGACCTATCTTTACCGCACGGATCTGTTCGGCGATCCCGCCATTCAGGCGGCTTACAAGGAAAAGACCGGCAAGGATCTGGCACCGGCCACCACGCATGAGGATTACACCGCGATTGCCGAATTCTTCACCGAATGGGGCAGGGAAAATGGCGGCGATCTTTGGGGGACCACCGCGCAGGCCCATACCGGCCATCCGGCGTCCTGGTATGAGTTCTTCGAATCGATCGCGCCGACCTTCGGCGTCTATGACTGGGGCATCGACGCGGATAACAACTATGCCGCCTCGGTCGAGAACGGCGGCCGGATGAATTCGCCCGAAGCCAAGGAGGCGCTGAAATACTGGCTGCATCTGCGCGATATCGCGCCGCCGGAATCGGTTCAGTCCACATGGTCGGAAACCGCGACGACGATGGCTGCGGGCCGCGCCGCGCAGGGGCTGATTTACGGCGAAAACACTGCATGGATCGCATCCGACCCGAACCAGTCCCGTGTGGTGGGTAATATCGGTGTGGCGCTTCCCCCCGTCGCGCCCGGCGTGATGGAAGCCGCCGAGGCCGGCACCGGCTATATCGGCTATTATGACGGCGGCGCTTTCGGGGTTCCGGTGACATCGAAAAACCCCGACGCCTCGGTGCTGTTCATGGAATTCATCGCCGAAGAGGATATCCAGCCCGCATGGGCCGTCGCCGGCTCGCGCATCACCACCACCGCGACCTATGACGACCCGGAGGTGATGGCGCTTGACGAAAGGCTGGGCGGCTATTTCACCATGATGAAAGACGAAGGCCGGCTGTTCAAGGGCGCGCCCCCCTATCCGTTCCATGCCCAGGTCCGCGAGGCGACGGCACCGATCTTCTACGAGATCCTGACCGGCCGGATCGACCCCGACAGCGGGCTGGACCGGATGGCCGCCAAGGCCGAGGAAGAAATGACCGATCTGGGCTATCGCAAGTAACCTTGTGCAACGGGCCGGCGCGGATCGCCCGCGCCGGCCCCGGCCCGGACCACGCCCTGCGCGACTTCAGAACGGGACTTGTCCAATGCAATCCAAGACTTTCGGCTGGGTTCTTCTGGCCCCGACCCTGATCATTCTGGGCCTGTTCGGGGTGGTGCCCTTCATCCACGTGATCTTCGTGTCCTTCCATCAGTGGAACCCCTTCGGGGCGGACCCGAACATGCTGTTCAACTGGGCCGCGAACTATCGCCGTGTGGTCTTTGACGCGCAGTTCATCGCCTCGGTCGGCGTCACCATCGCCTTCGTCTTTTTCGCGGTGATATCCGAACTGATCCTGGGCTATTTTCTGGCGCAGGCCTTCATGAAGGACTTTCCCGGAAAATCCTTCTTCCGCACCATTCACACGCTGCCCCTGATCATGGCCCCGATCATCGTCGGCTCGGTCTGGAAGCTGATGACCACGCCATCGATCGGCATCCTGCCATCGGTGTTGCAGAACTGGCTTGGCTATGATCTCAACATCGGGCAAAGCGCGCTTCAGGCCTTCGTGCTGACCGTGATCATGGATATCTGGCACTGGACGCCGCTTGTCACGCTGACGCTGATCGCGGCGCTTGTGGCGCTGCCCTCGGACCCGTTCGAGCAGGCCCAGATCGACGGTGCCAACAAGCGCCAGATCTTCTGGCATATCACCCTGCCGATGATCCGCCCCGCGATCCTGGCCACCGTGTTCATCCGCATGATGGATTCGATGCGCATCGTGGATGAGGTCCTGATGCTGACCGGCGGCGGGCCGGGTTCCGCCACGCGCTATGTGGGCGTGCATATCTTCAAGGAAGTCTTTCCGCGCACGAATTACGGCTATGGCTCGGCCATTTCGGTCGTCGTGCTTTACCTGACCATCGTGGTGAGCTGGCTGATGTATGTCTTCCTGATCGCGCCGCGCAACAAGAAGGGCTAGGCCATGCGCAAGAATAGACCCTGGCTTTCGGTGCTGCTGTGGACGCTGCTCAGCTTCGCCACGCTGTTTCCGGTCTACTGGCTGTTCGTGATCTCGGTGAAACCGGCGGTCGAACTGTTCTCGACCCCCTCGATCTGGCTCGACGGGTTTTACTGGAAGAATTACGTCGATGTGCTGAACAATGCGACCCTGAGGGGTTACATGATGAATTCTCTCATCATCTCAAGCGGGAATGCGGTGCTGTGCACGGGGCTGGGCTTTCTGGCCTGCTATGCGCTGACGCGCTTCAACCTGCCGGGCAAGGAAAGCATCTTCTTCTGGACCATCACCAACCGGATGGCGCCGCCTGCGGTGTTCCTGCTGCCGCTGTTTCTGCTGATGACCGGCGTTTACGCCATCGGGGATTTCCGGCTGGCGGATACGCGCATCGGGATGATCCTTGTCTACTGCACCTTCAACCTGCCCTTCGCCATCTGGACGCTCAGGCCCACGCTGGACGCGATCCCGAAGGAACTGGACGAGGCCGCCTATGTCGACGGTGCCAGCCCCTGGCGCGTGATCACCGAGATCGTGTTCCCGCTGGCGCGGCCGGGTCTTGCGGTGACGCTGATCCTCACCTGGGTCTTTGCCTGGAACGAATATCTGCTGGCCGCGACGCTGACGAATTTCAACGCCCGCACCCTGACCACGGGGCTGTCGGAATATGTCACCACCACCGGCACGAACTGGGGGATCATGGCCGCGATCTCGGTCTTTACGCTGATCCCCGCGCTCATCGTTTTCGCGCTGGTTCAGCGCCATATCGTCGCCGGTCTCACCTTCGGCGCAGTCAAGGGGTAAGCCATGGCACAACGTTCGGGCTTTCTGCCCATCGAAACCAACGCGTTCGACCGGCTGTTCATCAGCGTGGTGGTCTGGGTGGCGCTGTCACTCATCTGGCTGCGCTTTCTTGAGCCGCTTGGCCTGTCCATATGGATCTGCGTGGCGATTTCCGTGGTTCTTGCCGTCATCATCATCCGCAAGGGGTAGCGTCATGGAAGCGCTTGTTCTGGAACGAAAAGACGTGCTAAGCCTGCGCGATTTCCCCGATATCGACCGGGCCGAGGAAACCCTTGCCCCCCGCGATGTGCGCATCAGGCTGCATACCGTGGGGATCTGCGGATCGGATGTGCATTACTACACCCATGGCCGGATCGGCCCCTTCGTGGTCAATGCGCCGATGATCCTTGGCCATGAGGCGTCGGGCACGGTGATCGAGACCGGGGCCGAGGTGACGACGCTGAAACCCGGCGACCGCGTGTGCATGGAACCGGGCATCCCCGATCCCAACAGCCGGGCTTCCCGGATGGGGATGTATAATATCGACCCCGCCGTGCGCTTCTGGGCCACGCCGCCGGTCCATGGCATCCTGCGCCCGACCTGTGTTCACCCCGAGGCCTTCACCTTCAAGCTGCCCGATCATGTCAGCTTCGCCGAGGGCGCGATGGTCGAACCCCTTGCCGTCGGCATCCATGCCGCCACCAGGGCCCGCATCCGGCCCGGCGATAATGCCGTGGTCATGGGGGCAGGGCCGATCGGGCTGGTCACGGCGCTTTCGGCGCTGGCGGGCGGCTGCGCACGGGTGTTCGTCAGCGATATCGCGCCGGCAAAGCTGGAAATCGCGGCCAGCCTTTCGCCCGCGATCACGCCCGTCAATGTCGCCGCCGAGGATCTGGCCGCGCGCGTGCTGGCCGAAACCGGGGGCTGGGGCGCTGAAATCGTTTTCGAGGCCACCGGCTCGCCCCGCGCGGCGGCGGGCGTGTTCGAACCGCTTTCACCGGGGGGCTGCGTGGTGATGATCGGCGGCCAGTCCGATCCCGTCGCCTATGACGCGGGCGCGGCCATGGTGCGCGAGGCGCGGGTGGAAAACATCTTCCGCTATGCCCATGCCTTCCCGCGCTGCGTGGGGATGATCGCCTCGGGCGCGATTGACGTGAAACCGCTCATCACCCGCAGCTTCGCCTTCAAGGACAGCGTGCGGGCCTTTCAGATCGCCGCCTCGGCACCTCCGGGCGATGTGAAGATGCAGATCGAACTGCCGCAATAGGGACCGATAACCATGGCAACCGTAAAAATCGACAATGTGATCAAGCGCTACGGGGCCGTGCAGGTCATGCACGGCGTCAATGTCGATATCGAGGACGGCGAATTCGTCGTGCTGGTCGGCCCCTCGGGCTGCGGCAAATCCACGCTTCTGCGCATGCTCGCGGGGCTCGA
>JAUNTV010000079.1:9509-10576 GCA_030538515.1 Paracoccus sp. (in: a-proteobacteria) | reverse complement strand
CGATGCCAGCAGCCCCGGCGCCAGCAGCCCGACCGTGGCCATCGCCGTCAGCGACTTGCCCGAACCGCTTTCGCCCACCAGCCCCAGCCTTTCGCCCGGCTCAACCGCGAAGCTGACGCCGTGGACAAGGCCGCGCGGGCCTGCGGAAACGGTCAGACCGGTGACGCGAAGCAGGCTCATGCGGGGGCACCCTCGGGGGCGGCGGCGGGGTCGTCGGCATCCATCAGGTCGCGCAGCCCGTCGGCCAGGAAGTTGATCCCCAGCACCAGCGACACCAGCGCCAGCCCCGGCGCGATCACCCCCATCGGCGCGCGGAACACCGTGGATTGCGCCTGTTGCAGCAACTGCCCCCAGCTTGCATTGGGCGGGGGCGTGCCAAGGCCCAGATAGGACAGCGAGGCTTCCGCGATCACCGCCAGCCCGAATTGCAGGGCCACCACGACAAGGATCGTGGGCAGGATGTTGGGCAGCACATGGGCGAAGGTGATCTTGCCCCAGCCAAGCCCGGAACAGCGCGCGGCGGTGATGTAATCCTGCGCCAGCACGCGCTTGGTCAGGATGCGCACCAGCCGCGCGACAATGGCCGACATGGCCAGCCCGATGGCAAGGATCGCGGTCCACAGGCTTGCCCCCTCGCTTGCCGCGACGACCAGCATGGCCAGAAGCAGCGTCGGAAAGGCGATCAGGATGTCCAGCGTGGCCGCGAAGGCATCATCCAGCCCGCGCCGGGCGAAGGCCGAAAGCACGCCGATGGTCGTGCCGATCAGCCCGCCAAGCGTGGCCGCGCCGATCCCCACCGTCATGGCGATGCGCGCGCCGATCATCACCTGCGTCAGATAATCGCGCCCCAGCCGGTCCGTGCCCGCCGGATGCGCCCATGACGGCGGCGACAGCCGCCCGCCCGTCATGGCGGTCGGATCATAGGGCAGCCACACCAGCGTCAGCGCCGCCACGAAGGCGTTCAGCCCGACCAGCACCAGCCCGATCCACAGGTTTCGGCGTGATGCCCTCATCCCGCGCCGCCTGCCGATGTTTCGCGCAGGCGCGGGTCGATCAGGCGCTGGATG
>JAUNTV010000079.1:0-9499 GCA_030538515.1 Paracoccus sp. (in: a-proteobacteria) | reverse complement strand
GGCGAAGCCGATCAGCAGCACCGCCAGCGTGGTGATCAGAAGCACGCCCTGCACGCTTGGATAATCGCGCTGCTGGATGCCCAGAAGCAGCATCGAGCCAAGACCGGGCAGGTTGAACACGCGCTCGACCACCACCGCGCCAAGCAGGGTCGAGGCAAGCTCGATCCCCAGAATGGAAATCACCGGCACCGCCCCGTTGCGGATACCGTGGCGGATCAGCGCCTGCGGGAAGCTTTCGCCAAGCGCGCGCGCATTGCGCAGATAATCCGCCCCCAGCACATCCAGCGTGGCCGAGCGCACATAGCGCAGAAGCGAGGCCCCCATCACGATCCCGATGGTCACGACCGGCAGGATCAGCGAACGCAGGGCGCCGCCCGGATCGCCCCAGCCGCTGATCGGGAAGCCGCTGGCGGGCAGAAGCCGCCATTCGATCGCCACCAGCCAGACCAGCAAAATGCCGATCCAGAACACCGGCACCGCGATTCCAAGCTGCGAGATGGCCGAGATCGCCGCCCCATACCAGCGATCCGCGCGCACCGCCGCAAGGACACCAAGCGGAACGGCAAGCGCGATGGCCAGCAGGAAGGCCGCCACCGTCAGGGGCACCGTCACCGTCATGCGTTCGAGGATTTCGGGCAGAACCGGCTGGTTCGAGATGAAGGATCGCCCCAGATCGAACCGCGCCAGATCGGACAGAAACCACCCCAGTTGCACCGGCATGGGCTGATCCGATCCAAGCTGTTCGCGCGCGGCCGCGATCTGTGCCGCATCCGCGCCCACGCCAAGCAGCGCCGCCGTCGGATCGCCGGGCAGCAGGCGCAGCAGCACGAAAAGCACCAGCCCCGCCGCGACAAGCGACAGGGCCAGCACGAAGGACCGGCGCAGCAGATAGCGGCCCATGGGCTGGGTCAGTTCTTTTCGATATTGCGCAAGAAGAACTGCGAATTCAGCCCGTTGACCGGATAGCCCGAGACATTGGCCTGCGACACCACGATCTGCGGGAACAGGAAGAACCAGTTCGAGGCCGCTTCCTCGGCGATGATGCGATTGGCCTGACGCAGCATTTCGGTCTGCTCATCTTCGGTCATGGCCTGCTCGGCCTCGGCGATCAGGCGGATGACATCGGCATTGTCGTAACCCCAGTAGAAATCCGGGTTGCCGTAGAAGACGATATCGCGGTGGTTCACATGTTCCTGAAGCGTGGCTTCGAAATCATGGGCCTGATAGATCTTGGTATACCACTCATTGGCGGTGATGATGTTGATATTCACCGTCACCCCGATCCTGGCCAGTTCCGCCTTGATGAATTCAGCGGTGATCGGGTGGGGGTCGTAATTGGGCGTATCCAGCGTGAAGGTGAAGCCGTCGGGCAGATCTGCCTCGGCCAGAAGGGCCTTCGCGCTTTCGGGATCATAGGGGTCAACGCCGGTCAGATCCTCATACCAGGGGTCGGTCGGCGGCACGAAGCTGCCAAGCACCATGCCGCGATCACCCCAGATCGCTTCCAGAAGCTGTTGCTTGTTGATGGCGCGGGCCAGGGCCTTGCGGACGCGGATATCGTCGAAGGGCGCCACGCGGTCGTTATAGGCCATGATTTCCTTGACCGTCGAATTGCCTTCGGAAATCGTGAAGCGCGATGCGTCCTCGAACTGGGTCAGCGCATCGGGGCTTTGAATGGTCGTCACCAGATCAAGCGCATCGGTCAGCAGCGCATTGTCCAGTGCCGCGGCTTCGGTGAAATAGGTGATGACCGCGCCGCCGTTCTTCGGCTGATCGCCCCAATAGCCGTCAAAGGCCTTCAGCGACAGCGCCGAGCCGCGCCGCCAGCCGTCCAGCACATAAGGCCCGGTGCCGTCCTCGGTCGCGGAAATATCGCCCGCCGCATCGTTCACGATCCACACATAGCTGAGATTATAGGGCAGCGAGATCGAGCGCGAGGCAAGCGTCACCACCACCGTATGATCATCGGGCGTTTCCACCCCGGTGATCGTGGACAGGCTGCGCTTGCGCGAGGATTTCGACGCCTCGGCGGTGACGCGCTCGATCGAATATTTCACATCCGCCGCCGTCAGCGGGTCGCCGGAATGGAAATTCACCCCTTCGCGCAGGGTGAAGGTATGGGTCAGCCCGTCTTCGGACACTTCATGGCCGGTGGCAAGAACCGCTTCGACCGAACCGTCATCGTTCAGCCGGTAAAGCGCTTCATAGACGTTATCGTTGAAGGCTTCGTTAATGCCTTGGCCCGCGCCGGCGGTGTTGTCCAGATTCTGCGGCTCATAAAGCGAGCCGACGCGGATGATCGCCGCCGGATCGGATTGCGCCAGCACCGGCGCGGCAAAGGGTGCCAGCAGGGCACCAGCGGTCAGGGCAAGCTTGGGGAAGAACGGCATCGAAACCCTCATGATCGGTATGTCGCCGGGCAGGTTAGCGAAACTCTTTCCGGCAGGCCAGCGAAAGAAACCGCGCCGCGCGGCACGCAATAAACAGCAAGCCGGGGTCCCCCTGCATTGACAGCCGCGCCCCCCTGTGGTGATAAAGCCCCATCCAGGGGTGTCGCATCATGCTGCGGCTGAGATGGGGGCGCATGTCCCCGAACCCTCAAAGCTGATCTGGATCATGCCAGCGTAGCAAGGAGGACAGGTTATGTTCGTCGGCGCACAGATTTCCCTTTATCCGATGACGGATGGCTTCGTGCCCGTCATTCTTGGCAGCCTGAAGGCGCTTGATCCGTGGCGCAAGGATCTGCGGATCGAGACCGATGATATCTCGACCCTGATCGTGGGCGCGCCCGAGGTGCTGTTTCCCGCGCTGCGCGATCTTTACGTTGCAGCCGCCGCCACGCGCCATCATGTCGTGCTGCGTGCCACGCTGTCGCGCGGCTGCCCGGGTGAGCCGGACGATGCGATCTGCGCCACGCAGGCCCTTGGTCAGCCCGGCCTTCCCCTGGCCAGGCGGCAGCAGGAAGCGCTTGCCGCCGTGGCGGATGCCCCGCATATGGGCGAGATCGCACGGGCGCAATTCTCGCTTTACGTGATGGGCGGGGGCGATCACATGGCCGAAATCTACGGCTGCATCGACTTCCTGAAAAACAGCGGCTGCTTTGAGCGGGCGAAGAATTTCTGCACGCGGATCAAGGGCGATGCCGGGCCGGTCTTTGCCACGCTGGAACAGGCTTTCTGCCGCTTCGGCCCGCCCGAGGGCCATGTCACCATGGATCTGACGGTTTCCGCCAACAGCCCCTCGGTCCGCGACTAGGATCATGCGCCCCGATCCGCCGCAATCGGGCGGGACGATGCTGGCGTGCGCGCTTCCCGCCGCTGCCAGCATCGCCGCCGCGCTTCTTCTCTGGGAAGGCTATGTCCGCCTTTCGGACATCCCGGCGCTTCTGCTGCCGGCACCGTCGCGCGTGGCGGGCCAGATCATCGAGAACCGCGAATTGCTGTGGCGCAACCTGCTGCCGACGCTGCGCGCCACGCTTCTTGGCTTCTCGCTGTCGATCAGCGCGGCCTTTGCCTTCTCGGTCGTGCTGGACTTCGCGCCGCGCCTGCGCCGGGCGCTGTTTCCGATTTTCGTCATCAGCCAGACCCTGCCGCTGGTGGCCATCGCGCCCCTGATGGTGCTGTGGTTCGGCTTCGACCTGACGCCGAAGATCCTGCTGATCGCGCTTGTCACCTTCTTTCCCATGCTGGTCGCGCTTGTCGATGGCTATGCCTCGACCGAGCCAGAGATCGAGGCGCTGCTGCGCTCCATGGGGGCGACCCGCGCGGTCGTGTTCCGGCGCGCGAGGCTGCCCTCGGCGCTGCCCTATTTCTTTGCGGGGCTGCGGATTTCCATCACCTATGCCGTGGTCGCGGCGATCTTCGCGGAATATGCGGGCGCGCGGGCGGGCATCGGGATCGTCATCCTGAACGCCAAGAACAGCTTCCGGCCCGATCTGATGCTGGCGGCGGTGGTGATCAGCTCGGCGCTGACGCTGCTGCTGTTCGGGCTGGTCGCGGGGCTGCAACACTGGGCGCTGCGCTGGCGTCGCCTTGAGGCGCGGGCATGAGCGGGCTGCATATCCGCGACCTGTCGCTGACATTGGGCGACACGCCGGTGCTGGACGGGCTGTCGCTTGACGTGCGGGCGGGGGAATTCGTGTCGATCCTTGGTCCCTCGGGCTGCGGGAAATCGACGCTGTTCCGGCTGCTGATCGGCGAATTGGCCCCCGACAAGGGCCGGATCACGCTGGAAGGGGCCGATCCGCGCGCGGGCTTTGCCTTCATGCCGCAGCGCGATGCGCTGATGCCCTGGCGGCGGATCATCGATAATGTCACCCTTGGGCTTGAGGTGCAGGGCATGGCCCGCGCGCCCGCCCGCGCAAAGGCCATGCCGCTTCTGGCGGAATTCGGACTGAAGGGGTTCGAACGCCATTACCCCGCGCAGCTTTCGGGCGGCATGCGCCAGCGCGCGGCGCTGCTGCGCACGGTCATTCAGGGCCGCGCCGTGCAGCTTCTGGATGAGCCTTTCGGTGCCCTTGACGCGCTGACCCGCGCGCGCCTGCAAGGCTGGCTGGAGGAACGCTGGCAACATGCCGGCTGGACCACGCTTCTTGTCACCCATGACGTGCGCGAGGCGGTGGCGCTGTCGGATCGTATCTACGTGCTTTCCCCGCGCCCGGCCCGCGTGATCCGCGAAATCGCCGTGACCGCGCCCCGCCCGCGCCTTGGCCGCCCGCTTCCGGCTGATGCGCATGCCATCGAACAGCAGATCCTTGATACCCTTCTTTCCCATGCAGGAGACTGACCCATGCGCCCCTTTCTGACCGCCGCCTTGCTGCTTCTGGCCACGCCCGCGCTTGCGCAGGAAAAGCTTTCCGTCGCCCTCGACTGGACGCCCAATACCAACCATATCGGCCTTTTCGTCGCCCAGTCCCAGGGCTGGTATGAGGACGCCGGGCTAAGCGTGGACATCCTGCCCTATGCCGATACATCGGCCAGTGCGCTGATCGCCTCGGGGGTGGCGCAATTCGGGATCGCGGGCGTGATCGGCTTCGTCACCCAGAAGGCCGCCGGCGCCGATACGCAGGCGGTGTTCGCGGTGGTGCAGCACGAAACCGGCCGGCTGGTGGTGAATGCCGATAACGAAGCCATCCAGCGCCCCGCCGATCTGGACGGCAAGATCTATGCGGGCTTCGGCTCTGACTGGGAAGGCGCGCTGATCGGGACGATGATCCGCAATGACGGCGGCAAGGGCGAATATGAGACCGTGACGCTTGGCACATCCGCCTATGAGGCGCTGGCAAGCGGCGCGGTTGATTTCACCCTTGAGGTCCAGACATGGGAAGGCGTGAACGCCGATCTGACCGGGCGCAAGCAGCGCGGCTTCCGTTACGCCGATTACGGCGTGCCCGATCAGCAGACCACGCTGATCGCCGGTAACGCAAGCTGGATTGCCGCCCATCCCGATGCCACCCGCGCCTTTGTCGAGGCCACGCAGCGCGGCTATGCCTTCGCGCTGGAAAACCCCGAGGAAGCCTCGGACCTGCTGATCGAGGCCTCGGGCGGGATGCTGGCGGATCGCGCGCTTGTCCTCGGCTCGATGCAGGCGCTGATCGGGGGCGGCTATCTGCAACAGGACGGCGAGCCGGTCGGCCTTGTTGATGGCGCGATGCTGCAAGCCAGCGCCGATTTCATGCACGAGGCTGGCGGATTGCGCGACGAAAGCGGCGCGGTGCTGACGGAAGCGCCCGATGTGAGCACATGGTTCAGCAACGACTATCTGGCCCGGTGATGCCGCTGGCGGGGGCGAAAACGCCGCCCCCGCCTTGCGCCCGCCAGCCGAGATGCTAGATTCCCGGCCTGTGAAAGGCGAATGTTTCGGATTTTCATAAGGTTGCGGGCGTGGCGGAATGGTAGACGCATGAGACTTAAAATCTCTGGGCCGCAAGGCCGTGCGGGTTCGAGTCCCGCGGCCCGCACCAGATGATGGGCGCAAGCCGTTGCGCCCGGTTCCTGAAAAGGGCATTTTCACCGACATGTGCAGCGCAACAGGCGCATCCCGCCGCCCTTGGGCTATGGGAAGCGGCGGGCTGATCGGGGGCTTGATGGCGGTTCAGGTAAAACGGGCGGGCGGCAGCAAGGCATTCACCGGCGGGCCCGCATGACTGCGCCCCTGACCGATCTGGGCGGCGTGCCCACGCTTTTCGTGATGGCGGCGGATGCCGAATATGGCCCCGCGCTGCAAGCCCGTTTCACGCCCCTGATGACCGGGATCGGCCCTGTCGAGGCCGCCCTTGCCATGGGCATGACCCTTGCCCGGATGCAGGCGGAAGGGCGGCTGCCCCGGCTTGTCGTCTCGCTTGGCTCGGCCGGTTCGGCCAGGCTGGAACAAGCCGGGATCTATCAGGCCAGTTCGGTCGGCTGGCGCGATATCGACGCCTCGGCCCTTGGCTTTGAGAAAGGCATCACCCCCTTTCTCGGCCTGCCCGCGCGGCTGGACCTGCCGCTGACCATCCCCGGCATTGCGCAGGCCAGCCTGTCGACCGGGGCCGATATCGTCTCGGGCGGGGGCTATGACGCGATCGCGGAAGATATGGTCGATATGGAAAGCTTCGCGGTGATGCGCGCCTGTCAGCGCTTCGGCCTGCCGCTTGTCGTGCTCAGGGGGATATCGGACGGGGCGGA
Source organism: Paracoccus sp. (in: a-proteobacteria) (assembly GCA_030538515.1). Lineage (GTDB taxonomy): Bacteria > Pseudomonadota > Alphaproteobacteria > Rhodobacterales > Rhodobacteraceae > Paracoccus. Next base: position 2,834 of record JAUNTV010000079.1, on the reverse strand, counting down.
AGAACTGCACCGGTTCGACGACTGGACGCGGCTTCTGCATATCGTCGATGAGAAGCTGGCCCGCGCCGTCGATCTGCTGCGCGACCATCTGTCATCGGGGCGTGCCGGGCTTTGACGGTTGCCGCAAGGCGGTATCCCGCCTAAACGGGTGCGAAACCACGGCAACAGGCACCATGGCACGCGCACCCGGCACGACTTCCGACCGCCCCTCCAGCAAGCGTATCAGCGCGCTTTCGGCGCTTTGGCCCTTTATCCGGCCGCATCGCGCGATGGCGGGGGCTGCGCTTCTGGCGCTGATCCTGACCGCCACGATCAGCCTGATCCTGCCCGTGGCGGTGCGCCGCGTGGTCGACGGGTTCGATATCGGTTCGGTCCTGATGGACGAATATTTCGGTGCCGCCCTGCTGATCGTGACGCTGCTGGCCCTTGGCACGGGGCTGCGCTACTACCTTGTCACGCGCCTGGGCGAGCGCGTGGTGGCCGATATCCGCAAATCCGTGTTCGACCGCGTGCTTGGCCTGTCGCCGGCCTATTACGAACGCATCCTGACCGGCGAGATCCTGAGCCGGATCACCACCGACACCACGGTCATCCAGTCCGTCGTCGGCTCATCGGTATCGGTCGCGCTGCGCAACCTGCTGCTGATGACCGGCGGGCTGGTGATGCTTTTCCTGACCTCGGCCAAGCTGACCGGGCTGGTTCTGCTGCTGGTGCCGGTGATCCTGATCCCGATCATCGGGCTTGGGCGGCGGCTGCGGGTGCTGGCGCGCGAGAACCAGGACTGGATCGCGGCATCCTCGGGCGCGGCGGCGCAGGCATTGCAAGCCGCCCAGACCGTGCAGGCTTTCACCCATGAGGCCAGCACCCGCGCCGAATTCGCCCGCATGACCGAGGAAAGCTTCCTGTCCGCGCGCCGGCGCATCACCACGCGGGCGGCGCTGACGGTGATCGTGATCTTCCTGATCTGCGCGGGCATCATCGGCGTGCTGTGGATCGGCGCGCGCGATGTCGAAGCCGGGCTGATGACGGTGGGCGAGCTGGTGCAATTCGTCATCTATGCCGTGCTGGTCGCCGGCGCGGTCGGCGCATTGTCCGAGATATGGGGCGAATTGCAGCGTGCCGCAGGGGCCACCGAACGGCTGGCCGAACTGCTGGAGGCCAGGGACAGCCTGGCCGATCCCGCCGATCCGGTTGCGCTGCCCCGGCCCGTACGGGGCGAAGTGGCGCTGGAAGGCGTCAGCTTCAGCTACCCCTCGCGCCCCGGCCATTCGGCGCTCAGCGATCTGAACCTGACCATCCGTCCCGGCGAGACGGTGGCCCTTGTCGGCCCCTCGGGCGCGGGCAAGACCACCGTGATCCAGCTTATCCAGCGCTTCTGGGACCCGGCTGCGGGCCGCGTGACACTGGACGGGATCGATTTGCGCGACATGGCGCGCGCCGATTTCCGCGGCCAGATCGCATTGGTGCCGCAAGACCCGGTGATCTTCGCCACCACCGCGCGCGAAAATATCCGTTTCGGCCGCCCCGACGCCACTGATGCAGAGGTCGAAGAGGCCGCCCGCGCCGCCAATGCCCATGATTTCCTGACCGCGCTTCCCCAGGGCTATGACAGCCAGGTCGGAGAGCGCGGCGTGATGCTTTCGGGCGGTCAGAAACAGCGCATCGCCATCGCCCGCGCCATCCTGCGCGACGCGCCCGTGCTGCTTCTGGACGAGGCGACAAGCGCGCTTGACGCGGCCTCGGAACATGCGGTGCAGCAGGCGGTCGAGAACCTCTCGCGCGGGCGCACAACCATCGTCGTCGCGCATCGGCTGGCCACGGTGAAGAAAGCCGACCGGATCATCGTCTTTGAAGACGGCGGCATCAACGCGCAAGGCACGCATGACGCACTGGTCGCCCAGGGCGGGCTTTACAGCCGGCTGGCGCAATTGCAATTCACCGACGGCACGCTTCCCGATCAGACCGCCGAACCCTGAAGGGGGGCGGTGACGCCGGCCCCCCGCAGCCCCGCAGGGCAGGGCGGGGATCATTGCCTATTGCGCTTTTTTCGAAGTTCTCGTAAGCGCGGTCTTGGGACACCCTTCCCCAACGAAGGGCCATATAGCTGGAAGGCTAGTTCATGACCGATACGACGATCCCGGCAGCGCGCCCGGCCAATCCGCGCTTTTCCTCTGGCCCCTGTGCCAAAATCCCCCATTTTTCGCTGGATATGCTTGCCGACGCGCCGCTTGGCCGTTCGCATCGTGCGGCGGTCGGCAAGGCCAAGCTGGCCGAGGCCATCGACCTGACCCGCCAGCTTCTGGACGTGCCCGCCGATTACCGCATCGGCATCGTTCCCGCATCCGACACCGGCGCGGTGGAAATGGCGCTGTGGTCGCTGCTTGGCGCGCGCGGGGTCGAGATGCTGGCCTGGGAAAGCTTCGGCTCGGGCTGGGTCACGGATGTTGTCAAGCAACTGAAACTGGACGCCACCGTGCGCGAGGCCGCCTATGGCGAGATCGTCGATTTCGCGCAGGTCGATTTCGGCAAGGACGTGGTGTTCACCTGGAACGGCACCACATCGGGCGTGCGGCTGCCGAATGGCGATGCGATCCCGGCGGACCGCGCCGGGCTGACCATCTGCGACGCGACCTCTGCCGCCTTTGCGATGGACCTGCCCTGGGACAAGCTGGATGTGGTGACCTTCAGCTGGCAAAAGGTTCTGGGTGGCGAGGGTGCGCATGGCATCCTGATCCTGTCGCCCCGCGCGGTCGAACGGCTGGAGAGCTATACCCCCGCCTGGCCCCTGCCCAAGATTTTCCGCATGACCAAAGGCGGCAAGCTGATCGAGGGGA
>JAUNTV010000078.1 GCA_030538515.1 Paracoccus sp. (in: a-proteobacteria) | reverse complement strand
GGTCGATATGCTTCTGGTCGTATGTGCCGGGGCTGACGACATAGCCGGGCTGAAGCCCCAGAACGCGTTCGATCGCGGCGGCGGTCGAGCGCACGACAGGCGCGTCACGGTCGGTCATCGAGGGGATGACCTCGAACAGATCGCGGATCTCGTAGCGAAAGCCGGGGCGGCGGGCGCGGATGCGTTCCATCAGGGCGGTGATCTCGTGCTTGACCTCGGCGGGGTCTTCTTCGATCAGGAAGCGGCGGTCGATGGTGATGCGGCAGCGATCCGCCACGCAGGGCGCGGGCAGGCCGGTGAAATCCGGGCCCAGATCCGGCTCTCCGCCATGGATCGAGTTGATGTTCAGCGTGGACGAGCGCGCCCCGTCGGGGATCACCGGCATTTCGGTGCGCTTGCCCGCCAGCAGCGGCCAGAGCGTCGCCTCCATCTCTTCCAGCACGGCGCCCATATGGCGGATGGCGCTGTCGCCAAGGAACGGCATCGAGCCATGCGCGATGCGGCCATGGGTCTCGATCTCGGCCCACCAGACGCCGCGATGGCCCAGACAGATGCGGTCCTTGTGCAAGGGTTCGGGGATGATGACATGCTGGACATCGGCGAAAACCCCGGCTTCAGCCAGACAGGCCACGCCGCCGAAACCGCCGGTTTCCTCATCCGCGGTGGCCGATATCTCGATCCTGCCGGCGAAATCGGGGAAGGTGTCGATGAAGGCCTCGGCGGCGATGACGGATGCGGCCAGCCCGCCCTTCATGTCGCAGGCCCCGCGCCCGTAGATGCGATCCTCATCCGCGACATATTCGCCGCCGAACGGGTCGCGCGTCCAGCCGTGACCGACCTCGACCACATCGTGATGGCTGTTGAAATGCACGCAATCGCCGGGCCGCGTGCCCTGATAGCGCGCGATCAGGTTCCAGCGCGGAAAGGCGTCGCAGTCGCCCGGCGCGCCATGGGCACGGATCATCTCGCAGTGAAAGCCGCGTCTGCGCAGCCGGTCGGCCAGAAAGTCGCAGATCTCGCGGTAATTCTGCCCCGGCGGGTTCAGCGTGGGAATGCGGATCAGATCCTGGGTGAGACGGATCAGATCGTCGCGGCGGGCGGTGATGGCGGTGTTCAGGGCATCCATGGCGCGATGATTGCCGCCTGACGGGCGCGCTGTCCAGAAGGCTCGATTTCCGGGAACGGGTCTTGTATGCGCGGGATTAGGATTTAAAGTTTTACCGAACCAGATTTCAGGGGATGACCGATGGCTGCGCTTGACCAGCAACTGACCGAAACGCAAAAGCAGATATCCTTGACGCAACAGAAAATGGCCGAGGTGACCAGCCGGCTTGACCGCACCACCGCGCGCGCCGATGTGGCCACGCCCGCAATCGATATCGCCAATGCCACGCTGGCCGATGTTCACGCCCATACCGAACTGATGAACGCCAATATCGCCGAGCTGATCATGGGGCTGGACGATGTGACCGCCGGTTTTTCCCGCGATTTCGAGCAGATGCGGAACAAGACCGGGTGGGAACGTTTCGTCGGCATCTTCGCGCGCGCCAAGGCCGAGGCGATGCGCCAGGAACGCATGCGCGGCGCCTCGATCGATGACAAGTTGCAGGATCTCATCTCGAAATCCGATGTGATCACGCGGCTTTTGCAGGATCAGCTTGCGCAACTGACCCAGCAGAAGGACCGGGTCGAGGCCAATCTGACCGGCACGCTGGATGAGCGCGAGGCGGTGGTGGACAGGCTGGAAAGCCTGCGCGAGCAGATCACCGCCATGGACCCCAAGCTGATCGAGCTGGAAAACCGCGTCGCCACCACCATGGATGCCAGCGACCGCACCCGGCTGGAAACCGAACTGGCCAATGCCAACCGCGACCATAACGCGCTTGTGCAGGAAGAACAGGTGGCTCTGGCGAAGTCCCAGACGCTGGAACGCTATATCGAGGCCGGAAAGACCTGGGTGGACAGTCTGCAAAATCAGGCCGCGACCCAGATGGTGCTGATCAACAAGCTGCAAACCGACACCAGGCAGCGGGTCGTTCTGTATGATGCGCTGACCAAATCGCTGAAAACCGCGCAGCAGCAGGATATCGCGCATCGCATCAACGAGATCGGCATCAAGACCGATCAGGAAGCGCAGGCCCAGATGGCCGCCATCGGCACCGCCACGAACACGCGCATGGCCGAGATGCTGGAAGGCCATGGCGATCATATGGTCTTCGCGCGCAAGGTTCTGGAAGAAAAGGCAAAAGCCGATGAGCGCTTCGCCCGTCGCTTTGCCGAAATCGTCAAGAAGCATGACAGCAATCTTTACGGTGGCTGATATCCGGGGCAGGCCCGATACTGATACCGGCCCCGGCGCGGCGCTTGACGGACCGGCGCGGCGCATCACCGCTCGGGTTCTTCTGATCTGCGCGGTGTCGGGCGGGCTGGCGGTCGCGGGCTATGAGCTCTGGCGCGGCAGCGGGGCTTTCCGCGCTGTTCTGGCTGGCCTCGGCGGGGCGGCGGTCGGCGCGTTTCTGCCCTTTCTGGCGGGGTTCCTGCTGATGGCGCTGATCTGGATGCCTGAGGGGGTTCTGGCGCTTTTGACCTTGCCGCTGACACTGGCCGCGCTGATTTTGCCGCGTCCGGCGACACTTCGGGTTCTGGACTGGAATGCGCGGCTGGATCGGGCGTTGGTCCGGGCTTTCATGGCGGTGGCCGACCGGATATTCGGGCCGCAATCGGGCCATGACGGCGCCGGCAGGGATAAGGGCGAGCAATGACCAAGGACCGCACCGGCGATCTGGATGCCGATCACCGCCAGCTTGAGGATGACCTGATCGCGCGCCGCTATTTCGAGAAACTGCGCGTGATCAGCGCGGCGCTGCCCGCGACCCTGACCGAGATGATGCGCGATCAGGTCTTTTCGCAGACCGAGATCGAGGTGATCGGCTCTTACGTGGGCGCGATGCTGCGCTCGGTCGAGGCCCTGTCGATGAAATATCTGGTCTCGGGGCGGGTCGACGGGCCGCTGCGCCGGTTCCTGACCATCGATGTCCATGAATCGGGCTATCCGGTCTGGTCCGAGATCGCCCAGATGGCCGCCGATGCCGCCCAGGCCCCCGATCATCTGGCCCGCACCGCCACGCCCGAACAGATCCGCGACGAGATGGTGCGCCAGATCGTCGGCGATCTGAGCATCCCGACACGGCTGCAATATGCCATGTCGCAGCGCCTTTATTATCAGGCGCTGACCGAGGGCGGGCTGTTCTGGCCGCAGATGCACCCGCAGGCCTATTGGCTTTCCAATGCCGGCAATCGGCGGCGCTGGCTGATCCATTGGGCGCTTTATGACAGCCAGCTTAACGTGCCGGTGATCTATCTGATGGATTGCGACGACAGCGGGCGGCGCCCCCTGGCCGAGGATGCCAGGCGTTGGCCCGAGGTGCAGCACCATCTGATGGCGCAATCGGTCTTTTCGCTGCAACTGCTCACCATCGCGCAGGGGTTCGACGCGGATTTCCCCACGCTGCATCCGCAGCGCCTGCGCCGCGTTCTGATGGGGCCGATCTATTCGCAGCATTTCACCACGCAGGAAGGCCCGATCCGCGAGGTGCTGGACAATGCCCGCGCCCCCGCCGGCGAGGATTGGGCGCTGGCACTGATGGTCGAGGACCTTCAGGCCGAACACGCGGTCATGAAATCGCGCGGGCTGTTCAGCGTCACCGAACGTCAGGTGTTCCGGCTTGATCCTTTCGGGTCGGGTGGCGGGGGTATCGGCGTAACGGGCGTGGCGCGTGCCCTTCTTCTGCCCCGGCGCCCCTATCAGTCGCTGGCCGAGATGAACCCCGAAGGTTTCCGCAATATCCGCAAATATGTGCCACGCCCGAATGGCGGGGTCACCGTCTATCGCTGATGGCGGGCTATGGCCGTCAGGCAGGAATGAAAAAGGATCACCATGGACGCCCGTAACGAAATGGAACTGCCCGAAGATGGCATCCGCGCCCATTATGCACAGGCGCTTTCGCTGCTGACCGGCTTCGATCACGCCCCGCGTCTTGGCAAGGCCGATACGCCCGCGCCCCTGCCTGAGCGCTCGCCCGGTGTGGCGCGGGGGATGCGCTTTCGCTCGACCACGCCGGGTCTGGCGGGGCGGTCCACCGCGCGCGCGGATGGCGTGCGCCTGATCGAACGGATCGAGGCCGCGGGCGGCGACGACCTGCCTTCGCCGGCGGCAGCCACGGCGGCGCGCGCGCTGCGCCGTGCGCTGGCGATCGCGCTGGCGGTGGTCGATGAGATCGCGGCGCGCTCGGGCGCGGCGGAACTCAAGCGGGCCAATCTGGAAGGCCGGCTGCCAGCGGAAAAGCGCGGCGAATTCGCCGAACTGCTGGCGGCCGAGGCGCTGGCGGCGGCCTCGGTCTTTGCCAATGCCACGGGGTTCCTTTTGGCCGAACATGCCGGGCCCGAACAGGTCGAGGGGGTCACGGCCACGGAAATCCTGACCGATAACCCGCTGACGGCGCTGCATGGCACGCTGTGGGAATGGGACCAGAACCTTGCCCGCGCCGCCCATGACGACAAGACGCTGATCGCGGCGCTGATCGCCTCGGCCGAGGCGACATCGGCAGCCGTTCAGGCGCGCGCCGAAAGCCAGCCCCGCACCGGTGCCTTCACCGGCGCAAGCTGGCGGGTGGCGGCGGATGATTTCGCCATCTCGGGCTATGCGCCCGCCACCCGCGCGCGCGGCAAGCCCGTTCAACTGGCCTTCAAGACCCCCGAGGAAGTCGTCGGCAATGCCATCGCCAAGCATCAGATGATGCGGCTGGCGCGGATGCTGGTGGCCTATGATTTCGACCGCCGGATGAACCCTTTCGTCGAGTTGGGCGGCTTCATCTATACCTTCCTGGGCGATGGCAAGCCCGGCACCGGCAAGACCACGCTGATCCAGATGATGGCCGGCATGATCAATGATTACTGCTCGGTCGCGGGCTATAACTTCCGTTACGCCAATCTCAGCATCGACAATGTTGACAGCTATCAGGGCAAATCGGGGCAGAACGCGCGCGCCTTCGTCAATAACGTGATCGACCCCGGCGTGATCGGTTTCGGCACCATCGACGATATCGACCAGATCGCGGGCAAGCGCGGCGACAAGCAGTCATCATCCGGCCAGCAGGAAATCACCGCCGTTCTGATGGAGGCATTCGCCGGGGCCACCACCATCGTGCGCGGCAATGCGACCTTCGGCATGTTCTCGAACCACGCCGAATCCATCGATGACGCGCTGCGCCAGCGAGCGGGGGCGCGCTTCCTGATCGACGGGCCGAAAACGCGGGCCGATTACATCGATATTCTGGCGCTGCTTCTGGGCCGGCGTCACCAGATCCCGCTTGGCGATCACGATCTGATGAAGGCGCAGGCCATCAAGACCGCCGTGGCCGACAGCCTTGCGTCGCATAACCAGCCGCAGGAAGCGGGGCTGGCCAGGGTCTGGGCCGAGGTGACGGCAGAGACCGGGCCTCTGGCCACGCTGGCGGAATTCGGCACCTATCTGCATGCGATCAGCGTCGCGGATGAGCGTTTCACCGGCCGCGCCATCAAGAATATCACCGATGCGATCAAGGCGCGCAGCATGGATTTCGACATGCCGGATGAGTGGTTCGAGACGCCAGGGCCGTTCCTGCACCAACCCTATGAGCGCAAGCTTGAGATGATCGAGGCGCTTCGCCAGCCGATCACGCCCGAGATGGTCGCCCAGGAAATCAACCGCTATGCCGACAGCGAATGGCGCTATGCCGACAGCAGCGACGAAACCGCGATCGATGAGGCCGTGCGCAATATGGAACGCATGGCCGAGGCGCAGAAGCGATTCAGGGAGGGGGCGAATTGAACAAGTGCCATGCAATCTGGCTGATTACCGGCCTTGTTCATCTGCCGGGCACCCTCAGCGCGCAGGAGGCGTTTCTGAGTGGCACGCGGGCCGTCAACCTGCTGGCCACGATGGATGCGGTCGCAGCCCATTGTCCGATGACGCAACCCCAGCTTGAGGAGTTGAACGAGATTCGCGCGCAGGGCTGGCCGATCTTTCTGGCCGAGGCAGCCAGGCGCGCGCGCCTGCTGCACCCGGATCTGTCCGAGGGCGAAATCTCTCGCCAGATAGACAGTCTCGTGGCTGAAACACGGGCCGATACCGAACAGACGTATAAATCCGGCACTGACTGCGGCAATGTCACGCCGGAATACATGCTTTCCTTTCTGCGCGGTGACGAAGGCCCGGCCTTTCTGGACCTGCTGGCGATATATGCAAGCGGTCCTTCCCCGGAGTTCGGCCAACTGCTTCCCTTCCAGCCCGTCCCCGGCTTTCAGACGCATGTTCTGCCAGGACATCAGCAGTCATTATACAAGCTGATGACGGATCACCTGGCAGTAGCAGGCTGCCAGTCCCCGCGGCTGACAGAAATCGGGCAGGCCGGGCAGTTCAGGGCGATCACCGTAACGCCCGACATCATCGTATCTCCGGCTGTTCAGTTCGATGAAGAGTGGCGGTTTTCCTGCGCGGACGGGTCACGTGCGATGCTTTTGAACTATGTCGCTGACAGCGATGGCCCGGTCGGACGCCCGGTGCTCAGCGTTCTTGAAGAATAGTCCGCACCAGATGGCTGCACATGTCTTTCTGCCCCGCCCCTGCCCAAACCCCCGGTCCGGTGATAGGTTAGCCCCATGAAACGCCTGATCGAAAAAGGTCTGATGTTCGGCACCATGATCCGGGTGGACAGCCCCGCCCGGATCACGCGCCATGATCCTGCGCTGAAGCTGGTCGCGGGGCATGGGAACGCCTTGCCCGAGACCCGGCATATGGCCGGGCGGGGGCGCGCGCCATGGTAGGTGTCGTGCCGCCTGTAGGGCTGATCTACATTCTTCTTGCGCCGGCGCTGCTGGCCTTTCTGCTGTCACTGATTTTGCTGTCGCTGCTGGCATGGCGCGGGGTGCGGCCCGGTTTCATCGGGGGCTTTGTCGTCTTTTTCCTGCCCCAGTTTCTGGCCTTCGCGTGCCTCGTCTACTGGGCCAGAAACGATACGATGAGCTTCGGCCAAGGGCTGTGGGGGGCGCTGCTCATTGCCGCGTTATTCGCGCTGCTTGCGGCTGCGCTTCGTGCGCTCTGGCGCTGTATCGCATCCCCGCCCCTGCCCAAACCCCCGGTCCGGTGATAAGGTAGCCCCATGAAACGCCTGATCGAAAAAGGTCTGATGTTCGGCAATATGATCCGGGTGGACAGCCCCGCCTGGATCACACGCTATAATCGTGCGCTGAAGCTGGTCACGGGGCATGAGACCGCCTTGTCCGAATTCCATATCGACCTTGCCGGTTTCTCGCCCGAGATCGGCGACGAGATCGGCGATATGGATTATCTCAACCCCGAGGGCGCGCATCGCCAGTTCATCCTGCTGACCACGGAACAGAAAACCGCGCCGCTTCTGAACGCGGATCTCTCGGTTCTGCGCGATCTTCTGCAAAGCTTCATCCGCGACAATGAAAGCCAGCTTTTCAGCCTGACCGCGCGCGATGCCGTGGTGGGCGAGATGGATGATATGGTCTGGCAGGTGCCCGCGCCGGTCGATCTTCTGAAGATCAGCCGCATCCGTATCAGCGCCGATACCACCGGCAATCACGTGGCCGGCGCCGATCAGCTGACCGCGCTGATCGAGCAGTTCCGCAGCCAGCCCGATGCCTGGTATGATGACGTGCTGATCGCGCGCATGATCGAACAGGCCAAGACCACCGGCGACGTGATCCGCAACCCGATCCATCTGGATGCCGGGGACTATGATGTTCCCGATTTCTGGACCTCGCTTTTCGGGGGCGTCTATCTGTTCCGCAGCCCGCGAGAGCCTGCGATGATCTTCGCCGATCAGGCCGCCTTGTCCGAGGCCGTGCGCAGCCGCATGCTGAAGGATGTGCAGGCCATCGCGCTTGAGGACCGCCGCGCGGTGGCGATGTGGCTGGCGCGCAATGCCCTGGCCGAGCCGGTGATCACCGCCAAGGGGGCGGCCGGTGCCGCGATCCTGCGCCAGAAGCTTGATTTCATTCTGGTCGATGCCGCGATCCGGCTGGGGATCGGCACCGGCGACGGCACCCGCGCGGCGCTGCGCCGGGCGGCGGCGCGGATGGGGACGGGCCTGCCTGATGAGGTGCGCGGCCTTTCCGCGCTTTTGCGCTACGCCGAAGAGGGCGGCGACTGGCCCGTGATCGACAGCACCAATCCGGCCTATTTCTACGCCATCCGCGCCAGCGCCGGGCCGACCCGCGATCTGATCAACCGGATGCTGACGGAACTGGCGCCCCATGACGTGCGCAGCCTGTTCATCATGCACAAACCCTTGTTCTACAAGCTCTATCAGGGCTGGGACGAGGCCAAGCGCGATTACGTGGCCGGTCATCTGGCGCGGGAATACCAGATCGACAAGCAGGGCACGCGCGATGCGCTTTTCGGGCCGGAACCGGGCATGGAAGAACCCGCCCCCCCCGAACCCGCAGTGACCCCGGCCACCGGCCCCTGGGGTTCGGCGCGCACCATTGGCGGCCCCGCGCAACTGACCGAAGGCTCTACCGATCTGCGCGATGAGGTCCGGGATACGGGCGGCGACGACGGCGGCAATGGCAATGGCAAGGGCGCAGGCAAGGGGCGGCGCTACACCGCGCCTTCGACGTCGCGCAAGCCCGCCTTTCGCGGCCCCTGGGGGGATTAGGCCATGGTCCTGTTGCGTCTGGTTCTCATGCTGTTTCTGGTGCAGGCAGTCTTTTACCTGATGATCTCGCTTTACATCCGCTCGACCAAGGCGGAATCGCTGGAAAATGAATGGGACCGCCGCCACCCCGAACATGCCGGCAACAGCCGCGAGCGGCGCGAGTTCGTGCGCCGCTCGATGGTCGGGTTTCAGAAGACACTCAAGGCCCGGCTGGTCGGGCTGGTCTTTATTCTGCCGACGATCGCCATCGGTGTGATCGCCTGGTATGTGAACGTGCAGTAGGGAAGGGCGCGGGATGTATGTTTTGAAAGTGATCGCGGGCGTGCTGCTGGGGTTGTTCCTGTTCGTGTTTCTGGATTACGCGCTTCCCAGCAAGAATACGGTACGCATCAACAATGCGCTGAGCCGGATCACCGAGATCGGGCGCAATGCGATCTTCTATGCCTCGGAAGATACTGGCACCATCCAGAATACCCCCGACCGGCGCGATGTGCGTTTCATCGAGACCGTGCGCCCCAATGGCAAGGTCTTCGTCTATCGCAATGAGGATACCGGCCTGATCTGGCCGCCCTATTTCAAATATGACAGCGCGAACCTTCAGGCCGAGGCCGGGGAATTGCGTTCCGATTCGCGTAATCCGCAATGGGTCTCGGTCACGGCTTACGGCTGGCGCATTCCCTTCCTGTCGATCTATCCGAACGCGATTTCGATACGGCCGGTCTCGGGGCCTGACGTCCAGCCGATGAACTGGCCGGCGATGGTGATATTGGGCCTATTGGGGGCGTTTCTGGCGCTGATCTGGCGGATGTGGAACCAGTTCCGCCAGCGCACCATCGACCCCGCCGCCCGCCGGGTGAGCGAGGCCGTGGGGCAGGTCGATGCGCGCGCCGATGCCGCCTTCGACCGGGTTTCGGCCGAGTTGACCGAGGCCCGCAAGGGCTTCCGGGGCTGGCTGGACACATGGCGGGGCAAGCCGCGCAGATAGCGCGCCCTTGCCCCGGTGATGCGCCCCGGCTAGCCTTGCGCCTGCCAAGTGACACGGACAGGAAGATGCCCCAGACCATGCGCAATCCCGGCACGGCACTCACGCCGGACTGGTTCGACCAGATCCGCATCAACACCCCCGCTGCCGAGCGTCGGGCGGCCAGCCTGCCCGCGCGGCGCTCGGTCAAGAAGGATCATCAGGCGGCGTGGCTGCTGAATGCGGTTTCCTGCATCGACCTGACCACGCTGGCCGGTGACGACACGCCCGACCGCGTGGCGCGGCTTTGCGCCAAGGCGCGCCAGCCGATCGCGCCGGAATTCCTTGACGCCATGGGCGTCAGCGGGCTGACCACGGGCGCGGTCTGCGTCTATCCGACCATGGTGGCACCGGCGAAACGCGCGCTGGAAGGCTCAGGCGTGCCGGTGGCCAGCGTCGCCACCGGCTTTCCCGCCGGGCTGATGCCGCTTGACCTGCGGCTGGCCGAAATCCGCTATGCCGTCGACCAGGGCGCGGATGAGATCGACATCGTGATCACCCGCGCCCATGTGCTGCAAGGCAACTGGGCCGCGCTTTACGATGAGATCCGCGCCATGCGCGAAGCCTGCGGGGGCGCGAAGATGAAGGCCATTCTGGCCACCGGCGATCTGAAATCACTGGAAAACGTGGCCCGCGCCAGCCATGTCGCCATGCAGGCGGGCAGCGACTGGATCAAGACCTCGACCGGGAAGGAAGGCGTGAACGCCACGCTTCCGGTCAGCCTGATCATGTGCCGCGCCATCCGCGATTATCAGGCGCTCAGCGGCCACAGCGTCGGCTTCAAGCCTGCGGGCGGGCTGAAAACCGCGAAGGATGCGATCAACTGGCAGGTGCTCATGGCCGAGGAGCTGGGCCGCGACTGGTTGC
>JAUNTV010000077.1 GCA_030538515.1 Paracoccus sp. (in: a-proteobacteria) | reverse complement strand
TATCCCCCCCGAAAAGCGCGCGGCGGATGGCGGCGCGGTCGGGAAGATCGGGCATCTCGTCCCGCATCCCGTTCTCAGTCTGCGCCATTGCCCGAAAGCCCCGCCCGCGCGGCCTGATAGAATTCCGACCAGAGCGCGGAATCGCGCGCCCGGTCTCGGGCGGCCACATCGATATAGGCGGCCAGCTTGCGGGCGTCCTCGGGGTCGTCCTTGAACACCACGCCCTGCAACTGGCGCGCCAGATGGCGCGGCGAAAGCGCGCCCTGATCCAGATAGGCCGCATCCAGCAGCGCGGCATGGGCCAGATTGACGCTTTCGGCCGTGGACATCACCGCGCGCGGCTTGGCCATGGGGGTGCCGTCTTCAAGCTGGCCTTCGCGGAGTTCGCGGAACACCGTGACCAGAAGCGCCAGCACATCCGCATCGGGCCTGGGGATTTCGGGCTGGCCTGCCACGCGCTCGGCCAGTTGGCGCGCCAGCAGCGCGCGTTCATGGTCGGCATCGGCGATGGGGCGGACGGTTTCGAAGTTGAACCGCCGTTTCAGCGCCGAGGACATGCCATGCACCCCCTGATCGCGCAGGTTGGCGGTAGCGATCACGTTGAAGCCGGGGGCAGCACGGATTTCGTGATCATCGCCCAGTTCCGGCACCGCCATCACCTTTTCCGACATGAGCGAGATCAGAACGTCCTGCACCTCGGGCGCGCAGCGGGTGATTTCCTCGATCCGCACGATATGGCCCGCCCGCATGGCATTGAGCACGGGCGAGGGCACCATCGCCGCCACGCTTGGCCCCTGCTCCAGCCGTAGCGCAGGTGATCCTCGATAATCCCGGCCGAACCTTGCACCACCGCCGTCGACCGCCCCGAGATCGCCGCCGCCAGCAATTCGGACAGCAGCGATTTCGCGGTGCCGGGTTCGCCCACCAGCATCAGCCCCTGCCGCCCCATCAGGGACACGATGGCGCGGTCCACAAGCGCGTCGTCGCCGACGAACTTCGCGGTGATATCAATCGCTTCATCGCCGCATATGAAGCGGCGCACGGCGCGCGGCGTCAGGCGCCAGCCCGGCGGGCGGGGGCCGGGATCGTCATGGGCCAGGCGGGCAAGCTCATCGGCGTGGGTGGTCTCGGCGGCTTGCCGCAGAGGGGGAGAGGTGCTTACCATAGGCTGACCTTCTTCCAATCGGGGTCATAGGCCCCGGCCTTGGCGATATCATGCAGGTCGTTCCAGCATTCCGACAGCAGGCGCGGCGGAATATCGGCCAGCGGCACCATGCGCATCCGCCGCCCCGGCAGCCGCGTGAAGCCAAGGCCGATCAGCGCGACAGGGTGGTTGTCGGCCCCGAAATAGCTGCCCGAGAAGCTGATGATGGCGCGGTATCCCGCCCCTTCGATCGATTTTTCCACCTCGTGGAAGGAACCGCCATCGCCGGCCTGGGCGCGCTCATAGCCAAGTTTCGTGGCCAGCGACTGAAGCTTCGCCAGATCCAGCACCCAGCCCTCGCGGTCGGTGATCTGATCGGGCGGCTCGGGTGCCTCGGGCAGTGACAGGGGCGCGCGGCCGATCTGGGGAAACAGGGGCGTGACCTCGAAATCATCCAGATGCCTGGCCCATGCCGCCAGATCATTGGGTGAAAGCGCGGTGGCATGCGCGATCTCGATCCGCGCCACGCCGTCAAGCGTGACGTCATCGCCCGAAGCATCCATCAGATCGCCCTCGGCGGTGGGGCGGAAGGTGCTGCGCGGGGCGCCATCGCCATCCAGCCCGCGCCAGATCAGGCGCTCGACCAGCCGGCCAAGGATGGGATGGGCGCGCAGATCGGCCTGCCAGGCATCGGTGGGCCAGTCGCGCCCGTTCAGCATGGCTTCGTAAAGGCGGCGCGACTGCTTCTCGACCACCTCTTTCAGCACCTTCTTCGCCGCCGTCAGCGCCGCTTTCGATTCCCTGCTGTTTTCATCCGTGCCGCCGGGCAGCGATTTGACGGGCTTGCCGTCGGGGTTGAAAAGCAGCAGCGAAAGCCCGGCATCCAGCCGCGCCTGATAGGGCTTTTCATCCTCGCCCATGGGCAGGTCCAGCACGCCCGCCTCGTCCAGCCCGCCCGAGGGGACCGAGCGGTCGGCAAGCTCATCCGCGCTCCAGCCGCGTTCGTCGGCAACACGGGCGACCAGGGCTTCGGCATGTTCGCGCACGCTGCGCTGCTTGAAGCGGGTGGCGGTGGCGACGACGATTTGCAGCGCGTCATTGCTGCCCGACCATGCCAGCACCTCAAGCATGGCCTTGGCCTGGGCCACGCGCTTGCCATGCTGTTTCAGATAGGCCGCGATCATGCGCGCCTGTGTCTGGGGCGTGGCCGCCAGCGCCAGCGCAAGGATGCCCTTCGAATGGGCCCCGGAATTGGGGTAATGGGTGATGGCGTGGCGGGTCCAGTCCTGGGCGATGAATTCGGGCGTGTGGCGCGCATAATAGCTGCCCGGCGCGGCATTGGCGACAAGCGCCCTGGCCTGTTCAAGCTTTTCCTGAAAGATTTCCTCTTTGGCGGGTTTGTCGGTGTCATAGGCGATCCACGAGGCCAGCACCCAGTCGCCCAGTGCCGCCGCATCCTCGGCGCGAAGCTGATCGAGATAAAGCCGGAACAGGCCCGCCCCGTCCTCCAGCCGCTTCAGTTTCAGGGCCAGCTTCAGCCAGCCATCCAGCAGATCAGGCGCGACCGGGCTGCCATCGGCCCAGTGAAGGCGCGGCGCGGTCTGCTGCGCCAGCCAGTCGATCTTGTCGCCCTTGAGCTTGGCGGCATTGCCCGCGGCCTCTTTTTCCAGTGCCGGTGCGCCGAGCCAGGCCGAGGTATCGCCGCCAAGGGTCGCAATCGCCGTGATCAGGGCGGCGCGGCCAAGATCGGTCTTTTCCTTGCGCAGATGCGCGACCAGTTCGGGCAGGGCGGTCCTGTCGCCGCGCAGCGCCAGAAAGGCGGCGGCATTGGCGCGCACGCCGGAACGGCTGTCGGACAGTGCCGCCACCACATCGGGGGTGACTTCGGGCACATTGACAAGCAGCGCCTGCGCGGCGGCGCGCACGCTGCGCGCCTCGGCGGTCGAGGTGTTGATCAACGCACTTAGAAGCTGGCGGGGAACGGCGGGCAGCCGCGCGATCAGGCGCAGCGCGCGGGCGTTCTGGGTGGAACTGGTCTCATGCGGGGGCAGGTTCTCGGCCAGAACCGGCAGAAAACCCGCGATCAGCGGCCAGATGGCTTCATCGGGTAACGTGGCCACATAGGAATAGGCGTCAAGCATGCTGCGGAACACATGCTCTTCGGGGGGAAGATCGGGCTTCTTGGCAAGGGGATAGCGCGCAAGGGCTTCGGTGGTTGCCGCGATCAGCACGCGTATATCAAGCGCGCCCGCATCAAGCTGGTCCTGCACCCACTCCCCAGAGGCGGAGCCATAGCCGTAAAGCCTGTAATCCGGGCTTTGATGCATCGCCCAAAGCCGGATGATCCGGCCCGGCGAAAGCTGTTTTATCGCGCGCTTTGCCCAATCCGAATAAAGCCAGGTGGGCCGGCTGACATCGTTGAATTCGCCGTTGAAATGCCGGATGAGATGCTTCCATGACGTGTCGAGTTCCGGTGGCTGGCTCCATGATCTGCCTGCCTCGGCCGCGCGTCGGGCGCGATCAAGGTCTTCCTCATAGGTGCGCGCGGCGATTTCGGCCAGTTCCTTTTCATCCGCCGCGCCAAAGGGCTTTTCGCCCCCGTCAGGCGGGATCACCACATCGGGCGGGGTGATCCAGCGCCCGTCGACGGCCTCATATCCGGGGCGGTCGGGATCGCCCGCGGGGGCAGCCGCGCCGCTGCTGAGATACTGGTCGATCAGCAATTGCACCGCGCGGGTCTTTTCCTGGGGCTGGCGCGCGGCAAGGGCTGCGCGTGCCTCATCGCTGCCGATCTCGCCCAGAAGCTGCACCATGATGGCGCGGCTGGTGGCCTTGCCCGATGACAGCCGCTCGGTCGCCATGGCGGTCAGGCGCGGGTCGTTCATCGCCAGCATGAGCCGGCGCGCCACATCGCGCACCTTGGTGGCGCCATCATCGGTCAGCGCGAAAAGCAGGGGCAGCATATCGCCTTGCGGATAGGTCTGCCCCTCAAGACACAGCGCCAGCAATTGCTCTCGCATGAGGGCGTCAAGCTGCTTCAGGGCGCGGGCGAAGGTCTCGACCGAGGCGCGCGCCAGCCAGTCGTAGCCGTATCTCTGCAAATGCGCGTGTGAATACCTGTTCCAGATGCCCGAGGCAAGGATCGCTTCCAGATCGGCCCCCATAAGCGCAGCCGCCGCCAGAACATCGTCCAGTGGGGGCGCATCGATCCTCTCACCCCGGTTGCCGTGATAGCCGTGCACGATCCTGAACAGGTTGACCGACGCCGGGGTAAGCAGATCCTGCTTCACGCCGGACATCCAGAACCTGCCGCTATCCAGCAATTGCGCCGCCATCCCGGCTTCGATCAGTCGGACCATGCGGGCGGGATCGCCGGGCGCGCAGAAGACGGCGCGCGACAGATTGCTTTCGTCCGGGGCGGCAGGCAGATAATCACTCAGCTGCGCGTCAGGGAAGGTTTTGCGGTAGGCCTCCAGCCGCTTTTCTTGCAGTGCCCGATGAACCGCGTCCCGCTGCGCTGCCAGCCGGGTCAGCAGCGGGCGGCCCTGTTCTTCATCGACAAAGGCCAGAAGTTGCGCCGCCGTGCCGGGTGCCAGCCGGTCAAGATGGGCAAAAGCGGCCAGCAAGGGATCATCGCTGCCCCCATCGCCGCTTTTCTTGCCGAGAATGGACCTGAGCTTCGTGAACATGGCAATGACCCCGTGAAAGCCGGTTCTGGAATGATCGGGATGCGGGCATGGCGCGCGCAAGGAAATACCCTGACATATTGGCGGCGGATCAGGGGGCTGTCCAGACCGGACGGGCGATTGACGCAGACCCGGAGATGGCGGAAACAGCGGGTCTGGGCGCGGTCATCCGGGGGCGGGCAGATGCTGACAGGGGCAAGGCTGGCAGATCTGGCGGGGTGGCCGCTGATTGGCGTGATCCTGTTCGTCTCGGTTCTGGAATATGGCGGGGGGGTGGCTTTCGGCTGGCTGGCGGGCGCGCTGGCGCTTGCTGCCATCATGATGGGCATCACCCGGCTCAGCCGGTCGCATCACATCTTCCTTCTGGTCGGGCTGGGGCTGAGCCTTGCGGCGCTGTTCACCCGCGCCGACTGGGCCACGGGGCTGTCGCGCGCGGTCATCAGCGCCAGCCTGATCGTGGGGATGTTCACCGCGCTCAGCGCGCTGCGCAGCGCCGCCATCGGATCGCCCCGTATCCTTGAATGCGGGCGGTTTCTGGCGCGCCAGCCACCGGGGCGGCGCTATGCGGCGCTGAGCATGGGCGGGCATCTTTTCGGGCTGATCCTGCTTTACGGGGCGATTTCGCTTCTGGGGACGCTGGCGACCGAAAGCGCCGCGCGCGAGACCGACCCCGAGATCCGCTATCACCGCCGCAGGCGCATGCTGGTGGCCATTCAGCGCGGCTTCATCGCCACGATCACATGGTCTCCGATGGCGTTTTCGATGGTCATCAGCATCGCGCTTGTGCCGGGCGCAAGCTGGACGGGGGCGCTGCTGCCCTGTCTTTTCAGCGCCGCCCTGCTGCTGGTCGGGGGCTGGGCGCTGGATCTGGTCTTCAAGCCGCGCCTCAGCCAGCCGCCACCGCCGCGCGTCAGTCAGCCCGGTGGCTGGTGGCGGCATCTGCGGCCCTTGCTGATCCTTCTGGGCGCGGTGCTGGGCGGCACCATCGCGCTGCATCTGCTCACCGGGGTCGAGGTGATCGGCGCGGTCATGTCGCTGGTGCCCATGGTCGCGCTGATCTGGGTCTGGCTACAGGCGCGCGGGCAGGGGCTGGCGGCAGGCGCGCATATCGGCACCCGCGTCAAGGCTTTCCTGATGGCCGAGCTTCCGGCCTATCGGGGCGAGATCACGCTGCTGTTCATGGCCGCGTTCATCGGCAGCCTGGGGTCGTTTCTGATGGTGCCGCTGGTGGCGGCGCGCGGGATCGATCTGTCGGTGATCCCCGCCCCGGTGATCCTGATCGCGCTGATCTGGGTGATCGTGCTGGCGGGCCAGTTGGGGATGAACCCGATCCTCGCGGTTTCGCTCATGATCCCGCTGCTGCCCGCGCCCGAGGCCATGGGCCTGTCGCCCGCCGTGGTCGTGACCGCCATCACCGCCGGCTGGGCGCTGAGCGGTGCCAGCTCGCCCTTCACCGCCTCGGTCCTGCTGCTTGGCGCATTGGGCGAGGTCGCGCCGCGCCGGGCGGGGCTGATCTGGAACGGGCCTTATGTGCTGGTGGCGGGGGCGGCGCTGTCGGTCTGGGTGGCGGCGCTTGCGATCTGGCTGTAAGCGCGGCGCGCCCGTGTCTCTTCGGGCAAGGGAGACGCCGGGAAAGGGGCGCGTCATGCGCCCCCGGGGCAATCGATCACCCCGTTCAGCCCGTTCAGCCCGAGATGAATTCCCGCACGAATTCCGTTGCCGGGGCTGCGCGGATGGCGGCGGGCTGGCCGATCTGTTCGATCCGGCCCATGGACATGACGACGACCAGATCGGCAAGTTCCATCGCCTCATCCTGATCATGGGTGACGAAGATCGTGGTCAGCCCGGTGGTGTCATGAATGTCGCGCAGCCCCTGACGCAATTCCTTGCGGACCTTGGCATCAAGCGCGCCGAAAGGTTCATCGAGAAGCAGCATGCGCGGCTCGATCGCCAATGCGCGGGCAAGTGCCACGCGCTGGCGCTGCCCGCCTGAAAGCTGGCTGGGGTAGCGCTTGCCGATATCGGGAAGCTGGATCAGGTCCAGAAGCCTGTTCACGCGCCGGGTGATTTCGGCCTCGGCGGGGCGCTCGGGGCGTTTGCGGGCGCGCAGCCCGTAGGCGATGTTCTCGAACACGGTCATGTGGCGGAACAGCGCGTAATGCTGGAAAACGAAGCCCGCGCGGCGTTCCTGCACGCTCATCCCCGTCGCATCGCGCCCGTCAAAGAGAACACGGCCCGAGCTTGGGAATTCCAGCCCGCCGAGAATGCGCAGAAGCGTCGTCTTGCCCGAGCCGGACGGCCCCAGCAGCGCCACGAGCGCCCCCGAGGGGATGCGCAGCGAGACCGGATGCAGCGCGCGGGTGGTGCCGAATTCCTTGGCGAGTTCGTCGATATCGATATGCATGGCATTCATCCTTAATGGCGGCGGGCGGCGGCAAGCTGGTCGGCATGGCGCCATTCCAGTGCCGTTTTCAGCCCGAGTGTCAGAAGCCCCAGAAGTGCCAGAACCGAGGCAAGCGCGAAGGCGGCGGCGCCGAGATATTCGTTGTAAAGCATCTCGACCATGATCGGCATGGTGGTGGTCGCCCCCCGAATCTTGCCCGAGATCACCGCGACCGCGCCGAATTCGCCCATGGCGCGCGCATTGGACAGAAGCGCGCCGTAAAGCAGCGCCCAACGGATATTGGGCAGCGTCACGGTGAAAAAGACCCGCCAGCCCGATGCGCCAAGGGTCAGCGCGGCCTCTTCCTCGGCGCGGCCCTGTTCGATCATCACCGGGATGAGCTCGCGCGCGATGAAGGGGAAGGTGACGAAAAGCGTCGCCAGAAGGATGCCGGGGAAGGCGAAGACGATATTCAGGTCATTGGCGATCAGCCAGGTGCCAAGCACGCTGTGGCTTCCGAAAAGCAACACCAGCGCCATGCCCGCCACCACCGGCGAAACCGAAAAGGGCAGATCGATCAGCGTGATCAGAAAGGCCTTGCCGCGAAAATCGAACTTGGCGATGGCCCATGCGGCGGCAATGCCGAAGATCATGTTCAAGGGCAGCGTGATCGCGGCCACCGTCAGCGTCAGGCGGATCGCGCTTTGCGCATCGGGCGTCGAAATGCCCGCCAGTGCGGTGCGCCAGCCATCGGCAAGGGCGGTTGCGAAGATTGCGGCGAGTGGTGCGAACAGCACCGCGACCACAAAGGCCACCGTAATCGTGACCAGCACGATCCGCGTCAGGCGGCTTTCCGTGGTGACCGGATGGGCGTCATGGGCGGCGGTCAGATCAGCCATGGCGAGACCTCGGGGTGAAAGAAGGGCAGGGGCAGGGCGGGGCGGTCAGACATGGCCGATCCTCCGCCGGCTCCAGACCTGGATGAGATTGATCGCCAGCAGCATCGAGAAGGAAATCGCCAGCATGGCGATGCCGATGGCGGCGGCTGCGTCATAGTTGAACTCTTCCAGGCGGATGACGATGAGAAGGGGCGCGATCTCGGTCTTGCCGGGCAGGTTGCCGGCGATGAAGATGACCGAGCCATATTCGCCCACCGAACGCGCCAGCGCCAGCGCGAAGCCGGTCAGCAGCGCGGGCGTCAGCGTCGGCAGCACGACCTTCACAAGCGTGCGCAGGCGGCTGGCACCAAGGGTGGCGCTGGCTTCCTCGCAATCGCGGTCGACCTCTTCTATGACGGGCTGGACGGTGCGCACCACGAAGGGCAGGCCGATGAAGATCAGCGCGATCCATATCCCCAGTTCGGTATAGGCGACCTTGATGCCGAACTGGCCCAGCACCTGCCCGAAGGGGCCATTGGGCGCGTAAAGCGCGGTCAGTGCGATGCCGGCCACGGCGGTGGGCAGCGCGAAGGGCAGGTCGATGGCCGCATCGATCAGCTTGCGGCCCCAGAAGCGGTAACGCACCAGCACCCAGGCCAGCATCAGCCCGAACACCAGATTGACGAGCGAGGCGATCAGCGCCGCACGAAAGGACAGGCTGAGCGCGGCCCAGACCCGGCGGGTGTTGATCGCCTCCCACAGACCGGAGGGTCCCAGTGAGACCCCCCGGCCAAGCAGGGCCGCCAGCGGCAACAGGACCACGACGGAAAGCATGAACAGCGTGATCCCGAAGCTCAGCCCGAAGCCGGGCAGCGGTGAGGACCGGCGCATGGCAAAGGCCCGCATCGCTTATTCCTCGTAGATCTGGTCGAAAATGCCGCCATCGGCGAAGAAGGCGGGCTGCACCTCGGCCCAGCCGCCGAAATCAGCGATGGTCAGCAGTTCCAGCGCCGGGAAGCGGGCCTTGTCCTCTTCCGAGGCGGCAGAGGTATCCCAGGCGCGGTAGAAATGCTTCAGGGCCAGCGCCTGCGCCTCGGGGCTGTAAAGGTGTTCCAGATAGGCTTCCGCCACGGCGCGCTGCGCGTCCGAACGAAGATTGCCTTCGACCAGTGCCACCGGCGGCTCGGCCAGAATGGACACGGATGGCACGACGATATCGAAGGCCCCCTCACCCTGTTCGGCAAGCGCCAGATAGGCCTCGTTCTCCCATGCCAGCAGCACGTCGCCGATGCCGCGCTGCACGAAAGTGCTGGTCGAGCCGCGCGCCCCGGTGTCAAGCACCGGCACATGCCGGAACAGTTCCGACACATAGTCGCGGGCCCTGGCCTCGTCATTGTCATAGGCCCTGAGCGCCCATGCCCATGCGGCAAGGAAGTTCCAGCGCGCCCCCCCCGAGGTTTTCGGGTTGGGCGTGATCACCTGCACGTCATCCTTGATCAGATCGGCCCAGTCGGTGATGCCCTTGGGATTGCCCTCGCGCACCAGAAACACGATGGTCGAGGTATAGGGCGAGGCATTATGCGGCAGCAGTTCCGCCCAGTTTTCCGGGATCTTGCCGGAATGGGCGGCGATGGCGTCGATATCGGCGGCCAGCGCCAGCGTGACGACCTGCGCGCCCAGCCCGTCGATCACCGCGCGGGCCTGCCCGCCCGAGCCGCCATGCGATTGCTGGATCGTCGCCGGCGCATTGCCCTGTGCCGCCCACCAGTCGTTAAACAACTGGTTGTATTCACGGTAGAATTCCCGCGTCGGGTCGTATGAGACATTCAGCAGGTTCTGCGCATCCTGTGCGCGCGGCGCGCCGGCAAAACCTGCGATCAGCGCCAAAGCGGCGGCGGCGGCCAGAAGGCTGCGGCGGGCGAATGCGGGCTTGGGGGCGGCGGAAATGGCATGGGCGCGGGCCCTGGCCTGATCGCCTGTCGCCTGTGCGTGCAAGGCGGTGTGAGACCTGAGAGACATCGTGATTTCCTTTGCTTGCCCAGTCTTTAGTCGTGCCGGACAGGAACCTTCGCATCGTGGCGTCTGGCGCAGGTCCCGTCCGACACGATAATCTCGACAGAGTTAGTGGAGCTTTGCAAGAAGAAAATCACGTCTTGTTTGATCGTGATTAATCCGGCCCGCGCCGGGGCTGTGTTTTGTGGGGTTTTTTCTGGATATTTCCGGGGGGCGGCGGGTTGCGCGCTTTGCCAAAATATCGGGCATCTCGCTGCCGGGGCGCGGTTCCGGCCCGCCGAAGGGCTGCGAATCGCGTCTGCGCCTGATTGATGTCGCCCCATCGGGCCGATGGCTGCGGGTGTTTTTGCTTGTGAGCGGCTTTCTCAGGACTATGCTGGACGATGCGCGTCATTATGTCGCCCGCGTCCCTTTCTTGAAAAGGAAGAACCATGATCCGAGTGATGAAGCCCCTTGCCCTTGCCGCCGCCCTGGTGCTGGGCACGAATGCCGCCCTCGCGCAAGAGCGTGATACGGCGCAGGAAGAAGCCAACCGCCA
>JAUNTV010000076.1 GCA_030538515.1 Paracoccus sp. (in: a-proteobacteria) | reverse complement strand
TCGGTTCTGTCCTGATTAGCCCCTGCGCGGGCTTTGGGAAAGCCCGGTGGCGCGCTCTCTGGTCAAGGGCGGGCTTGGGGAGTAGTTTCCCTGCAACCATGACAGGAGTGACCCATGACCCATCCGGTCGAGATCCAGTTCACCGAAACCGCGCCCGAGGGGCTGACCACGCGCAAGGGGCGCATTGCGATCATCCTTGATGACGGCGCGAAGCTGCCCGCGAAACTGCCCCGCACGGCGCGCGCGGCGCTGGCACGCGCAGCGGAATCGGCCGATTTCGCGCGTCTGAAACCGGGCGAGGCGATGGTGCTGGCATGGCCCGCCGGATGGGAGGCGCAGTCGGTCATGCTGGTCCGCCTGCCGCGCAAGGCCAGCGTGGCCGAGGCCCGGCGCGCCGGTGCCGCGATCGGCGCATCCCTGGGCAAGGGCGCGGTGCTGGTGATGGCAGGGGCGCATCCGATGGCCTCGGAAATCGCGCTTGGGCTGGCGCTCAGGGGGTATGATTTCTCGGTCTACAAGACGAAGAAATCCGACAGTGCAGCTTCGGGCGGCGATGATCTGGTGCCGCAATCGGTTCAGGACGCGGCAGGCGATGCGCGCCTGTCCGATGCGGGAGGTGCGGCCCCCGAGCGTGTTGTGGCCGAAGCCGACGGCGGTGGAAGCGACCCCGCCCGCGCGCGCGTCACCTTCATGTGCGCCCGCCCCGAGGCGCTGGCAAAGGTCGCCGCCGATCATGCCGCGCTTGCCGAAGGTGTGTTCTTCACCCGCGATCTGGTCAATGAGCCGGCGAATGTGCTGACCACCAGTGATTTCGCGGATCGCCTGAAGGCGATGGAGGCCCTGGGGCTGGAGGTCGAGGTGCTGGAAGAGGCAGAGCTTGCGACACTGGGCATGCGCGCGCTGCTGGCGGTGGGGCAGGGGTCTGTTTCGCCTTCGAAAGTGGTGGTGATGCGCTGGAACGGCGGGGACGGCGATGACGCGCCGGTGGCGCTTGTCGGCAAGGGCGTGGTCTTCGACAGCGGCGGGATTTCCATCAAGCCGGGTGCCGGGATGGAGGAAATGACCATGGATATGGGCGGCGCGGGCGTGGTGGCGGGCGTCATGCGCACCCTCGCGCTGCGCCGCGCGAAAGCCAATGTCGTCGGGCTGGTCGGTCTGGTCGAGAACATGCCCGATGGCAATGCGCAGCGTCCGGGCGATATCGTGCGCTCGATGAAGGGCGACACGATCGAGGTCATCAACACCGATGCCGAAGGGCGCATGGTGCTGGCCGATGTGCTCTGGTATGCGCAGACGCGCTTTCAGCCCCGCGCCGTGGTCGATCTGGCGACGCTGACCGGCGCGGTGATCATCGCGCTTGGTCATGACAATGCCGGGGTGTTTTCCAATGACGACGCTTTCGCGGGCCAGCTTCTGGATGCCGCCCGCGCCGAGGACGAAGGCGCGTGGCGGCTGCCGCTGGGGCCGGGTTATGACAAGCTGATCGACAGCCGGCTGGCCGATGTGAAGAACACCGGGGGGCGCGCGGCGGGCGCGATCACGGCGGCGCAGTTCCTGCAACGCTTCATCCGCGAAGGGCAGGCATGGGCGCATATCGATATCGCCGGGGTGGCTTTGCCGCCGGGCGGGGCGGATCTGGCGCCGAAAGGCGCGTCGGGCTGGGGCGTGATGACGCTGAACCGGCTGATCCGCGACAATTTCGAAACCTGAGACCGGGCGGCGGCGGCATGGGCAAGGTGCTGTTCTATCACCTGACGCGCTCGGACGCGGGCGCGCTTTTGCCGCAACTGATCGGCAAATCGGTCGCGGCGGGCTGGCGGGTCGAGCTGCGCGGCCCCGACCGCGCAGCGCTTGAGGCGCTGGATGCAGCACTTTGGCAGGGTGACGGCTTCTTGCCCCATGGGCTGGCGGGCGGTGCCCATGACGCCCGCCAGCCAGTGCTTTTGCGTCAGGAAAGCGCCCCCCCCGCCGCCAATGCGCCCGATTGCGTCATCTCCGTGGGCGGGGCGGGGGTCGTGGCTGATGAGGCGCTTCGGCTGGAACGCGCCTGCATCCTGTTCGACGGCAGGAACGAGCCCG
Source organism: Paracoccus sp. (in: a-proteobacteria) (assembly GCA_030538515.1). Taxonomy (GTDB): domain Bacteria; phylum Pseudomonadota; class Alphaproteobacteria; order Rhodobacterales; family Rhodobacteraceae; genus Paracoccus. The sequence goes on along the minus strand of JAUNTV010000076.1, from coordinate 8,601 downwards.
CCCTTGACCGCGCCCGCGACCAGTGGCGCGCCCTGACCGGCGCGGGTATCGAGGCCGAATACTGGGCCGAATCCGACGGGCGTTGGGAACGCAGGCGCTGAGTGTCAGGCGGGGCGGCGCTGCGAAAGGGAAGGAAGGGGCGCTGCCCCTCGGCGCGGTGCCCGCGCCTCACCCCGAGGTATTTCGGCACTGATGAGGGGCGGTATGGCTGTCGGGTGGCGGGGTTCCCCCCCCGTGTTGCGTCCGCTCAGCGTTCCAGCACCATTGTCTCGCCCTCGAAACCCACGCGGGCGAAGCGGCGCAGGTAGCTCATCCCGAGAAGCGAGATGTCCAGATCGCCCTGCACGACTTCGGCGCGGACGTTCTCGTCGCGGATGTCCCCGATCTCGATCAGCCCGAGAGTCACCGGCGCGGTCGAGACGGTGCCATTCGCCGTCGAGGCAAAGCCGGTATAGCGCAGCGCATCGGTGTCGATGCCGGCGCGGCGCGCGTCCTGCTGGCGCAGCGCGATGCCCGTGGCCCCGGTGTCGACCATGAAATGCAGGTTTTCGCCATTCACGGTCAGGTCGATGAAGAAATGCCCGTTCCGCGCCATCGGCAGTTCGATCCGGCTGCCCTGAACGATCTGGCTGGGGGCGATGTTCTTGCGGATGTCGTCCCATAGCCCGAAGCCCGCGATCAGGCCCAGGAAGATCAGCCCCCAGGCCAGCATCTGGCGCATGGATTTGCCGAAATCGCGGCGCATCTCGACCAGAAGATAGCCGCCGAGCGCCACCAGAAGCAGCATGAGATAAATGAGGCGTGGCCAGTCGTCGCTCATGTGTAAAGTCCTGTTCCGCGCAAGCCGTCGATGATGAACTGAACCGAGAGTGCGGCCAGCAGCATCCCGAAAAGCCGCGTGACCACCATGGTGCCGGTGCGCCCGAGCGCCTTTGACAAGGGCCCCGCCAGCAGGAACAGCATCATGTTGATGCCAAGCACCGCCAGCATGACCAGATGGATAAGCAGCATATGGCCCGCGCCCTGCCCTTCGCCCACCAGAAGGATCATCGTCGCCAGCGCACCGGGACCGGCCAGAAGCGGCGTGGCCAGCGGAAAGACCGAGGGGTCGTTTTCGGCGTCGGCGGACTGGCCCTCGCGCCGCTCGGTCCGGCGTTCGAAAAGCATGTCCATCGCGGTCAGGAACAGCAAGATGCCACCGGCGATGCGGAAGGCCGGCAGCGATATGCCGATGGTGCGCAGGATGTTCTCGCCGGCGATGCCGAAAAGTGTCAGCAGGATCGCGGCGACGCATGTGGCGCGCCAGCCGATGCGGCGCCGCTCGGCATCGGATTTGCCCCGTGTCAGCGCGATGAACAGCGGTGCCAGGCCAATCGGGTCTATGACCACGAAAAGCGTCACGAAGGCCGTCAGGGTCGCCGCAGAATCCATGCCGCGTTTATGGCCCAGACGGGCAGGGCTGCCAAGGCGCTGTCGGGGATTTCGCCGCCGGCGCGTTCTTTCGACGCGTCATCACAACAGCGCGCGTTGCAAACGAGGCTTTGCAAACGCCGCCCGGAGCGCCTAGATATATGGCGTCATCGGGCGATCCCGCCCGAAAGGGAAGGAAGCTATGGGTATTGGGAATATTGGCCTTCCGGGCCTTTTGCTGATCGCGGTTGTCGTGCTTGTCCTGTTCGGGCGCGGCAAGGTCTCGTCCTTGATGGGCGAGGTCGGCAAGGGGATCAGCTCTTTCAAGAAGGGCATCAAGGAAGGCAGTGAAGAGGCCGAGGCCGAGGCCCGCGAACTGTCCAAGGATATCAAGGCCGATGAGCTGCGCCGCGATGAAAAGCTGCGCGACGTGACCCCGGACGACCAGAACCGGGCCTGAAGCCTGCCGGCGGATGCGCAAATGAAACGGGCTGAGGGCGCGTGACGGATGGATATCGGCTGGACCGAGTTAATGCTTATCGCGGTCGTCGCGCTGATCGTCATCGGTCCGCGCGATCTGCCGCATGTGTTTCGTGCCCTTGGGCGGATCACCGGGAAGATGCGGATGATGGCGCGCGAGTTTTCCTCGGCCATGGAGGATGCCGCCCGCGATTCGGGGCTGGATGAGGCCACGAAGTCGCTGAAGGACGTGCGCGATCTGACCTCGGCGCGCGGCAAGGGCATGCAGGCACTGGATCGCGCCGTGGACCGTTTCGAGAAATGGGAGCCGAAAATCCCCTCGGCCCGGGCTCAGGCCACGCCGGACCCGGCGGCAGGGGGCGCGCCGGCCGGGGATGGGGTCACGCCCGCCTCGGCCCCGCCTGCCGAGCCTGCCCGCCCCGATGATGTGCCCGCTTCTGCCGCGCCCCCGCCCCCGCCGCCCGCTTCTGCCGCGCCGGCAGGCACCGGTCAGCGCCGCCTGCATGCCGTCCGCCGCAGCGATGCAAAGGAAAGCTAAGTGACTGCCAAGCCCGAGAAACGGGATGATATCGACGAAAGCTCTGCGCCGCTGATCGAGCATCTGGCCGAGTTGCGCACGCGGCTGATCTGGTGCGTGCTGGCCTTTCTGGTCGCCGTGGTGCTGTGCTATCTGGTCTGGAACCCGATCTACAATTTCCTGACCCGGCCCATCTGTGCCGCGCTTGACGGGCGCGGGCAGGAATGCGGGCTGATCCTTCTGAAGCTTCAGGAAGGCTTCTTCGTCGCCATTCAGATCAGCTTCTTCGGCGGCTTCATCCTGGCCTTTCCGATTATCGCCTATCAGCTTTGGCGCTTCGTCGCGCCGGGCCTTTATCGCAGCGAGAAACAGGCGTTTCTTCCCTTCCTGATCGCCTCGCCGGTGATGTTCTTCGTGGGCGCGGCCTTCGCCTATTATGTCATCCTGCCCATGGCTTATGAGTTCTTTCTGGGCTTCCAGCAGGGACCGCTGGCGCTGCCCGATGACCCTGGCGCGCCGCAAAGCCGTACGGCCATGGCGGGAATCGTGTTTCAGGGCTCGGTCAGCGAATATCTGTCGTTGACGACGAAATTCATTCTGGCCTTCGGCATGTCCTTCCAGCTTCCGGTGGCGCTGACGCTTCTGGGCAAGGCGGGGATCATCTCGGCCGAGAGCCTTGCCGGGATGCGCAAATATGCCATCGTGCTGATTCTGGTGCTGGCCGCCGTGGTGACGCCGCCCGATGTGATCAGCCAGATCGTGCTGTTCGCGGTGGTTTACGGGCTTTACGAGATATCGATCCAGCTTGTCCTGCGGATCGAGCGTCGCCGCAATGCCGAATTGCGCGCCCAGGGTATCCCCGTCGACGATGACTGATCCCGCCCTGATGACCCGCATCGCCGAGGCGCTGGAGCGTCTGGCCCCCGCGCCCGCCCCCGCCCCCAGCTTCGCCGAGGCCGATGCCTATATCTGGCATACCGGCCCTGATCGGCTGGAACCCGTCGCCCGCGTCAGCCGCGTGAAGATGGCGCATCTGGTCGGCATCGACCGCGCACGCGATATCCTGCTGGCCAATACGCTGCAATTCGCGCGCGGCCATGCGGCGAATAACGCGCTGCTCTGGGGGGCGCGCGGCATGGGGAAATCCAGCCTCGTGAAAGCCGCCCATGCCGAGGCGCGGGCGCAGGGCCTGCCCTTGGTGCTGGTCGAGATCGCGCGCGAGGATCTGGCCAGCGTGGGCCGCCTGCTGGCGCTTCTGGGGGGCGCGGAAGACCGGCGTTTCCTGCTTTTCGCCGATGACCTGTCTTTCAGCCATGACGATACGCAGTATAAATCGCTGAAAGCCGTGCTGGATGGCGGGCTGGCGGGCCGGCCGGGGAATGTGATCCTTTACGCCACCTCGAACCGGCGGCATCTGATGCCGCGCGACATGATCGAGAACGAACGTTCCAGCGCCATCCATCCCGGCGAGGCGGTCGAGGAAAAGGTGTCGCTGTCTGATCGTTTCGGGCTGTGGCTGGGCTTCCACCCCTGCGGGCAGGACGAGTATCTGCAAATGATCCGCGGCTATTGCGATGCCTATGGGGTCAGGATCGATGATGCCGGCCTGCGCGCCCAGGCCATCGAATGGCAGGCGACGCGGGGCGCGCGTTCGGGCCGGGTGGCCTGGCAGTTCTTTACCGATCTGGCCGGGCGCAACGGGATCACGCTGTAAAAATATCGCTGTGCCAAAGGCTTGCCCTGGGCGGGTCTTTGCGCTTCTGTTGTAAAGATGAACGGCAGCGCCCCCTCTCGTGTTTCGGCAGGCACCCGTATCCGCGAGTTGCGGCTTTCGCAGGGCCGTGCGCAGGCGGAACTGGCGCGGGTCGCGGGGATTTCGCCGGCCTATCTCAACCTGATCGAGCATGACCGGCGCAGCCTGACCGAAGCCGTTCGCGCACGGCTGGCCAAGGCGCTTGGCACCAGTGGCGAGGCGCTGGAGACGGGCCGGGAAGAGGCGCTTCTGGCCGCGCTGCGCGTCGCTGCCGCCGATATGTCCGGCCATATCGCGGTCGAGACCGAACGCATGGCCGAACTGGCCACAAGGATGCCGGGCTGGGCCTCGCTTCTGGTGGCGCTTTCGCAGCAGGCCGAGGCGCTGGAGCGCCGCCTTGCCGGCCTGTCAGAACGCATGACGCGCGACCCCTATCTTCTGGATACGTTGCACGAGGTGCTTTCGGCAGTGACCTCGCTGCGTTCGACGGCATCGATTCTGGTGCAGGAACCGGCGATGGGGGCGGAATGGCGGACGCGCTTTCACGGCAATCTGGATCAGGACAGTCAGCGGCTGTCGGTGACGGCGCAGGCGCTTGTCGCCTATCTGGAAAGTTTCGAACAGGATGCGGCGCTGCTGCCCCCGCAAGAGGAATTCGAGGCATGGATCGCAGACGGGCGCCCGGCGGACGGGCCAGCCAGCGATGCGGCGCGTGAACTGGCCGGGAACTGGGCGATGATCGAAAGCGCCGATCGCGCCGCCATTCCCGATGCCGCCCTTGGCGGCGCGGCGGGGCCGGTGGCGCTTTCGGTGATGCTGGATCAGCCGCTTGACCGGGTGCTCAGACGGCTGGCGGCGGTAGAGGCGGACGCCGGGCTGATGGTGGTCGACGGCGCGGGCGGTGTGATCTTTCGCCGCCCGGCGCGCGGCATGGGCGTGGGGCGCGCGGGCGATCCCTGCGCCATGCTGCCCGTGTTCGAGGCCCTGGGCCAGCCCGGCACCCCGGTCGAACGCTTGATCGAAACCGAAACCGGGCTGATCCTGCGCGCCTTTGCCATTGCCCGCCGCCTGCCCGCGCCCGATCCTGCCGCCCCCGTGCTCAGCCGCGCGGTCATGCTGCTGCGCCCGGCCCTTGCCGGGGATGCGGCACCGGTCCCGGTCGGCCCGACCTGCCGCATCTGCCCCCGCCCCGATTGTCCGGGCCGGCGCGTGGCCTCGATCCTGCAACGCTGATCCCCCGGCCCTTCCCGCGCGGAAAAGCCGCCCGTCCTGAGTGGCGCGGCCGCTTTGCCCTGCCGGGGCCGGTCATGCCCCCCCCGTGCGTGCGCCGAACCCCGCTATTTCTCGTGGCTTTTCCCTTGCCGAAACCCTCAGATCCGGTCCGGCCGGGCGCGGGAATGCCCGCAGGAAGCGCGCCCTTGACGGCGGGGCAATCTGCCACCGGCTTTGACAAGGCGGCGCGGGCCGTGCCTAATCGCGGACAAAGGGGGGATGAATGGCATCGGGAATCGATATCCTGCTGATCGAGGACGAGCCGAATATCGCCGAGGCGGTGCGCTTCATGCTGTCGCGCGACGGCTGGGGCATCGCGCTTTGGCCCGAGGGGGGCGAGGCGCTGGCGCAGATGCGCGCGCTGAAGCCCCGGCTGGTCATTCTGGATGTGATGCTGCCGGTTGCCTCGGGGCTGGAGGTTCTGGCCGATCTGCGCGCCGATCCCGAACTGGCCGCAACCCCGGTGCTTCTGCTGACCGCGCGCGGCGAGGCGGGCCGAAGCGGGATCGCCAGCGAAAGCGCCGACCGCATCCTTGCCAAACCCTTCGACAATGCGGAACTGCGCGCCATCGTCGCCGAAATGCTGGGGGCCGCGCCGTGAGCCTGCCCGAGGGGCGCCCGATCTTTCTGGAACGCGCCGCCTATCGCCGTCGGCGCTTGCAGGACGCCGCGCGGCTTTTGCCGGTGGCCACGCTGATCGCGCTTCTGCTGCCGGTCTGGATCATGCCCGAAGCGCTGTCGGGCGCGGCGGGGGTGGTGGCGGTGTTCCTGCTCTGGTTCGTGGTGATCGTGGTCTCGGCGCTGATCCACCGCCGTCTGGGTCGCCCGCCCGGTCCCGAAGGCCCCCCGGATGAGCTTTGACGCGCTGATTCTTGCCGCGCTGGCCTATGTCGGCTTTCTGTTTCTGGTCGCATGGGCCGCCGACCGCGCGGCGGCAAGGGGAAGGACGCGCTGGCTGGATCAGCCGGTGATCTATACGCTTTCGCTGTCGGTCTATTGCACGGCATGGACGTTTTACGGCGCGGTCGGCTATGCCAGCCGGTCGGGGCTGGAATTCGCCACGATCTATCTGGGGCCGACGCTGGTTCTGGCGGGAAGCTGGTGGGGCCTCAGGCGGCTGGTGCGGGTGGCGCGGATGCACCGGGTTACTTCGGTCGCGGATCTGATCTCGGCGCGGTTCGGCAAATCGAACCCGCTGGCCGCGATGATCACGCTGATCGCGCTGACGGCGGCCACGCCCTATCTGGCGCTGCAATTGCAGTCGATTTCGCTGTCATTCGCGGCTTTCGGCACGGGCGACATGCCCTCTGGCCCGCTGGAACTGTGGGTGGCGCTTGGGCTGGCGGTCTTTGCGATCCTGTTCGGCACCCGCAATCTGGCCGCGGATGAGCGCCACCACGGTGTGGTCATGGCCATCGCGGTCGAGGCGGTCGTGAAGCTGATCGCCTTCGTGGCGCTTGGGGTCTGGGTGGTCTGGGTGCTGGCCGATGGCCCCGGCGACGTGCTGGCGCGCATCGCCGCGCGTGCCGCCGAACCCGATGCTGCCGGCTGGGTGCTGCGCCCGGATCGCTGGACCGCGCTGATCATGATCTCGGCGGCGGCGGTGCTGACGCTGCCGCGCATGTTCCAGGTTCTCGTGGTCGAGCCGTCCAGCGAAAAGCCCCTGAATTCAGCGTCATGGGCCTTTCCGGCCTATCTGATGGCGATGTCGCTTTTCGTGCTGCCCATTGCCGTGATCGGGCGCGAACTGCTGCCCGCGACGGCCTCTCCTGACCTTTATGTGCTGGATCTGCCGCTGTCGCAGGGCAATGACGGGCTGGCGCTTCTGGTCTTTCTGGGCGGGCTGAGTTCGGCCACCTCGATGGTCATCATCAGCGCGATGGCGCTGGCCACGATGGTGTCGAATCACTGGCTGGTGCCGCTGTTTCTGGCGCTGAGGCGGATCGACGCGCAGGACGGGGCGCCGCCCGATATCCGAGGCCCGCTTCTGGCCTCGCGCCGCATCGCCATTGTCGCGGTGATCGGGGCGGGGGCGGCCTATCAGGCCATCGGCGGCGGTCAGGCGCTGGCGGCGATGGGCACGGTCGCCTTTGTCGGCGTGGCGCAGCTTCTGCCGGCGATGCTTGGCGGGCTTTTGTGGCGGGGCGCGACGCGGATCGGGGCCTATTGCGGGATCATCGCGGGGGCGGGCTTGTGGATGGCCTGGGTCTATCTGCCCTCTCTGGGGGTGGTGGCGCTGCCGCGCCTTGGGCCGCTTGACCCGCTGGCGGGGGCGGTTCTGATCTCGCTTGGGGTGAATACGGTGCTGTTCACGCTTGTCTCGCTGGCGACGCTGCCCGACCCGCAGGAACGCTTGCAGGCACTGTCATTCGTGCATGCCGTCGCACCCGAAACCGCCGCCGCCGGAACGCCCGCGCGTGGCGACGGGGCCAACCGGGCCGAGGCGCTTCTGGTGCTTGCACGCCGGATCTGGGGCGGTGACGAGGCATTGGCCTTCTTCCGCGCCGAGGCCGACCGGCAGGGGAAATCGGGCTTTCTGCCTGATGTGAACGCGGGCTTTCTGTCCCGGCTGGAGCGCCGCCTTGCCGGTGCCGTCGGCAGCGCCACCGCCAATGCCATGCTTGCGCAGGTGGCCGGGCAGCGCCAGACCAGCATGGCCGAACTGATGGCTGTCGCCGGTGAAACCCAGCATGCCAAGGAACGCGCCCGGCGGCTGAAGGACGATTCGGTCGAACTGGCCCGCACCGCGCGTTCCTTGCAGGAGGCCAATGACCGCCTGACCGCCCTTTCGGTGCAGAAGGATGCGTTCCTGGGCCAGATCAGCCATGAATTGCGCACGCCGATGACCTCGGTTCGGGCGTTTTCGGAATTGCTGAAACTGCCCGATCTCTCGCCCGAGGAACGCATGCGTTTCGCCGGGATCATCCATCAGGAAGCCGTTCGCCTGACCCGCCTTCTGGATGATCTTCTGGACCTGTCGGTTCTGGAAAGCGGGCGGGCGCGGCTGACGCCCTCGGTCGTCAATCTCAACAGCCTGATCTCGCGCGCGATCGAGGCAAGCTCGGCCTTGAATACCGCGCGGGAATTCCGCATCGACCGCGATATTCCGGCTGAACATATCATGCTGATCACCGATGCCGACCGGCTGTTGCAGGTGCTGATCAATCTG
>JAUNTV010000075.1:10274-10717 GCA_030538515.1 Paracoccus sp. (in: a-proteobacteria) | reverse complement strand
GGCACCCATGGGCTGACCCATCTGCGCGAATTGTTCCTGTCGCCTGCCGGTGATGTCTTCGCGGGCGAGGATACGCTGGCCGCGCTGGATATCGACGGGCAGGGTCGTCTGGCGCAGGCCCTTGCCAATGCGCCCGGCGGGATCGGCTTCGACATCCGCTTTCATCTTCACCCCGAGATCGAGCCGGTGATCGATGGCGATACCGTCCGCCTGCACCTGCCCGGACAAGAGGAATGGTATTTCAGCCATGACCTGATCGCGGCGCTGCGCCTTGAGCCCTCGGCCTGGCTTGAGGCCGGGCAGGCCCAGCCCCTGCCATCGACGCAGATCGTGCTCAGCCATCATCTGGACGGCGAAGCGGTTCAAGTCGGCTGGACCTTCATGCAGGCAGGCGCTAGCTAGGCGCCAACCGGAAGCCGCATCCCTGGGAAAGCCATGCCGCA